>JAQUGB010000051.1 GCA_028684345.1 Tepidiphilus sp.
AGCTCCTCGTCGGTGAGGTGCGGCGCGGCGCGCACGAGGAGTTCCTTGGGCAGCATTTTGCCCGGCTCGCGCCGAGGACGCTCGACATCGACCCGATGCTGCAGCTTGTGGACCATGATGCCACCGCCCTGCAAACGCTTGCTGGCCACCGCCTTCAATCCCTGATGCACGACATCTCCCAGCAACCCATCGACGACACGTGCGAGGTCGGCACGAGGCATCTTTTGCAAGGGCTCGGGCAAAGACACTTCCAACGTATACGTGAGGATGAGGCGACTCGTATCTTTCATGGGCAAGGTAGGCGATCCAATGATCGCATGCTAGCACGACTGCGGCCCACCGGCCAAGAAAAAGCCCCCGGTGATGCACCAGGGGCAACGACGGAATGCCGTCGGAGAGGAAACTACAGGCGATACGCCGTCTCACCGTGTGCGGTCACGTCCAGACCCTCGCGCTCCTCTTCCTCGCTCACGCGCAAGCCTCCGGTGAGCGCTCCGGCCACTTTGAAGGCGAGGAAGGCCACCACGGCGCTCAGGACGAGCGTGACGACCACGCTATAAAACTGAACCCACACTTGATGGACGATGGAAAAATCCGCATCGCCCGTTCCGCCGAGCAGGGGTGAGGTAAAAACCCCGGTGAGCAGCGCCCCGACGATACCGCACACTGCATGGACGCCGAAGACGTCGAGCGAATCGTCGATGCCATGCCAGCGCTTGAGGGCGCTCACGCCCCACAGACCGGCCACGCCGCCAACGAGCCCCATGACGATGGCACCAATCGGACCCACCGTACCACAGGCCGGCGTGATCACCACGAGCCCGGCCACCGCGCCCGAAGCCGCTCCGAGCATGGACGGCTTGCCTTTGACGAGCGCCTCGGTTGCACTCCAGGAGAGCACCGCCGCCGCCGTGGCGAACAGCGTGTTGAGAAAGGCGATCGCCGCACCCGAGGTCGCCTCGAGGTTGGAGCCGGCGTTGAAGCCGAACCAGCCCACCCACAGGAGCGAAGCGCCCACCATGGTCAATGGCAGGGAGTGCGGTGCGAGCGATTCACGGCCATAGCCTAGGCGCTTGCCCACGAGCATCGCCCCCACGAGCCCCGCCACGCCGGCGTTGATGTGCACCACCGTGCCGCCGGCGAAGTCGATCGCTCCCTCCTCGAGCAGCCAGCCGCCCGGCCCCCAGACCATGTGGGCGATCGGCAGGTAGGAGAAGGTGAACCACAGCACCGTGAAGACCATCACCGAGGCGAACTTGATGCGCTCGGCAAATGCTCCGACGATGAGCGAACACGTGATGGCAGCGAACGTCCCCTGAAACGCGATGAAGACGTACTCCGGCAGTTTCACTTCGTCGGTGAAGGTGTCGGCGAGGCTCTCGGGCGTCACGCCACTGAGGAACACCTTGGCAAACGACCCCAGCCAGGGCATCGCCTCGGTGAAAGCAAGGCTGTAACCATAAAAGGCCCACAGCACCAGCACGAGCGAAGTCACCATCAACACCTGCATGAGCACCGAGAGCACGTTCTTTGCCCGTACCATGCCACCGTAGAAGAGCGCCAAGCCCGGCACGATCATCATCAGCACCAAGAGCGTGGCCGTCATCATCCAGGCGACGTCGCCGCGGTGCACCACCGGTGCCGTCGCGCTCGCCGCTTCCTGCGCCCACGAAGGAAGGGAGGCCGTCGCCAGGAGCGCCACTGCGCCGAGTCGTTCGATTCCGTGTTTCATGATCCGTCTCCTCGTCCTAACCGTCACAACGCCGCCGCGCCGGCCTCGCCGGTGCGGATGCGAATCGCGTTTTCGAGATCGAAGACGAAGATCTTCCCGTCGCCCACCTTGCCGGTGAAGGCGGACTTCTCGATCGCCTCGAGCACCTGCTCGAGCAGCTCGTCAGGGATGGCCACTTCGAGCTTCACCTTGGGCAGAAAATCGACCACGTACTCCGCCCCGCGGTACAGTTCCGTGTGCCCCTTCTGCCGCCCGAACCCCTTGACCTCGGTCACCGTGACCCCTTGCACGCCGTTCTCTGAGAGCGCCTCGCGCACCTCGTCGAGCTTGAACGGCTTGATGATCGCCATGACGAATTTCATGTTCCTTCTCCGTAGCGTGGATGCCCGCCCCCTACGAAGCATGAAACGTGCCAAAAAAAGGAAAACGAAAAAAGGACGCGGCACGAACCGCGTCCCTTTACGCTGGCGTTACGGAATCGAGGAATCCGCGCCGCCGATCGCCGACGGAGCGCGAAAGGATTAGACCGTCCCTGATGCGCTCCCGCGAGCGGACGCACCGTTTTGGTGCGTTCCGCGAACCGATCCGTCCACCCTAGAGCGGATCGGCGGCGTCGACTCAAAACGCCGGCACCACCGCCCCTTGGTATTTCTCGAGGATGAAGCGCTTCACCGCCTCCGAGTGCAAGGCACGCACGAGCTTCTGCATGGCCTCGCCATCTTTGTTGTCCGATCGGGCGACGAGGACGTTCACGTAGGGCGAATCGGCCCCCTCGATGACGAGCGCGTCTTTCGTGGGGTTGAGTCCGGCCTCGAGTGCATAGTTGGTGTTGATGAGGGCCAGATCGACCTGGTCGAGGATGCGCGGCAGCGTGGCTGCCTCCAGTTCCTTGAACCGCAGGCGCTTGGGATTGCCGGCGATGTCGCGCGGCGTGGCGGTGATCTTCGCCGGATCCTTGAGCGTGATGAGGCCGGCGCGTTGCAGCAGCAGGAGCGCCCGCCCGCCGTTGGTCGGATCGTTGGGGATGGCCACGACGGCGCCCTCCTTGAGCTCATCGAGCTTCTTGATGCGGCGGGAATAGGCGCCGAAGGGCTCGATGTGCACCCCCGCCACCGCCACCAGATCGGTGCCGCGATCCTTGTTGAACTCGTCCAGGTAGGGTTTGTGCTGGAAGAAGTTGGCGTCCATGCGCTTTTGCGCCACCTGGATGTTGGGCTGGACGTAATCGGTGAAGACCCGCACCTCCAGCTCCACCCCTTCCTTGGCAAGCATGGGTTTGACGTACTCCAGGATCTCGGCATGCGGCACGGGCGTGGCCGCCACCGACAGTTTCTCAGCCCAAGCGGCCGGAACGAGACCGAGCGATACGCTCAAGATCAGCAAGGCGTTCTTCCACTTCATGGCACGACACTCCTTCCTTGGTTGAAGAAAAAATCCGTTGCCGCGCTAACGGCGGCTGAAACGCAGCACGAGCCGGTCGCCCAGCATCTGCAGCAGCTGCACGAGCACCACCAGCAGCGCCACCGTGATGACCATCACGTCGGTCTGGAAGCGCTGGTAACCGAAACGGATGGCCAGGTCGCCCAGGCCGCCGCCGCCGATCACCCCCGACATGGCGGCGTACGACACCAGGGTGATGGACGTGACGGTGACTCCAGCGAGGATCCCCGGCAAAGCCTCGGGCAGGAGCGCCCCGAAGACGATCTGCGGCACCGTCGCCCCCATGGCCTGGGTCGCCTCCACGATGCCCCGATCCACCTCCCGCAGCGCCGTCTCCACCAGGCGCGCAAAGAGCGGCGCCCCGCCCACCACCAGCGGCGGAATCGCCCCCGGCACCCCCAGCGAGGTTCCCACCAGCACGACGGTGACCGGGATCATGACGATGAGCAGGATCACGAACGGCACGGAGCGCAGCAGATTGACCACGAAAGAGAGCACCGCATAGACGATCGGCTGCTCCAGCAGCTGGCGCTTGCCCGTAAGAAAGAGCGCGATTCCCAAGGGCAAGCCCAACAGCACGGCGAAGAAGAGCGATACCCCCACCATGACCAGCGTATCCCAGCAGGCCCGGCCGATCTCCAGCCAATCCACGTTGACCAGCCATTGCGTCATCACCGCAGCACCTCCACGTCGACCCCCGCCCCGGCGAGCGCCTGCAGCGCCTCCTCCACGTCGCCGCCGACGAGCGACAGGGTCAATTGACCGTAAGGAACGTTCTTGATGTGATCGATGCGTCCGGCGAGGATGCTGAAATCCACCCCGAAGCGCCGCACCACCTCACCCAGCAGCGGCCGGTAGGTCGCCTCTCCCTTGAAGGTCAGACGCACCACCCGCCCTGCCGCCTTGCGGAGATTTTCCAGGAATTCGCTCGTGTCGACGTGCTCGCTCTCGAGCACGAACTCCCGGGTCGTTGGGTGACGGGGATGGAGGAAGACTTCGCTCACGGGCCCTGTCTCCACCACCCGTCCGCCGTCCATCACCGCCACACGGTCGCACACCCGCCGCACTGCGTCCATCTCGTGCGTGACGAGCACGATGGTGAGCCCCAGGCGACGGTTGATGTCGGAGAGCAGCTGCAGCACCGAACGGGTGGTCTGCGGATCGAGGGCGCTGGTCGCCTCGTCCGAGAGCAGGATGGAAGGCCGGCAGGCCAGCGCCCGGGCGATGCCCACGCGCTGCTTTTGCCCCCCGGAGAGCTGGGCAGGGTATTTGCCCGCGTGTTCGCTCAGGCCGACCAGGGCGAGCAGCTCCTCGACCCGCGCCGCGATGGCGGCCTTGGATTCCGTGCCGGCAATCCTCAAGGGAAAGGCGACGTTCTCCGCCACCGTCTTGGACGAGAGCAGATTGAAATGCTGGAAGATCATGCCGATACGCCGACGGAAGGCGCGCAGCTGCGCCGGCGCCAGACGGGTGACGTCCTCGCCTTCCACCACGACGCGCCCCTGGCTCGGGCGCTCGAGCAGATTGATGAGGCGCAGCAGCGTCGACTTCCCCGCGCCGGAATGCCCGACGATGCCGAACACTTCCCCTCGTTCGATCGTCAGCCGCTCGACTTCCAGCGCGAGCGTTTCCTGCCCCCGGACGCGGTACGTCTTGCGTACGCCGTCGAATTCGATCACATCCACCGTCCTTCAGTGCAAAAAGCGGATTTTCGCATGGGAACGGCGTCATTTCGACGAATCTTCGGGAATGAAGGTATATCAACGATTGACGCCGTCTGCCGCTGCGGCGATACTTCTCGCGGGATTTTTTCATGCCTCGAATGGCCGAATCCAAATCGTGCCTTTTGGCATGTCACGTACGCCCATGACAACCATCCCAGAGAGGAGACTCCGATGCAAATCCGACGCCGTTTCACCACTGCCCTGCTCGCTGCCCTGCTGGGCACTTCCTTGCTCGGGCTCGGCAAACCCACCATGGCCGCCGGGCCGTATAAAGAGGAGTACAAACTCTCGACCGTGCTCGGCGAAGCCTTTCCCTGGGGCTGGGGGGCCAAACGCTGGGCCGAGCTCGTCGACGAGAAAACCCAGGGGCGCATCAAGATCAAGGTCTACCCCGGGGCCGCGCTCGTCTCGGGCGATCAGACGAAGGAATTCACTGCCCTGCGTCAGGGTGTGATCGACATGGCCGTCGGCTCGACCATCAACTGGTCGCCGCAAGTCAAGGAGCTCAACCTCTTCGCCCTGCCCTTCCTCATGCCGGATCACCGTGCACTCGAAGCGCTCACGCAAGGGCGGGTCGGCAAGAAACTCTTCGACACGCTCGCCGAGCGTGACGTGGTGCCGCTCGCCTGGGGTGAGAATGGTTTTCGCGAGCTCTCCAACTCCAAGCGCCCCATCCGCACGCCCCAGGATCTCGCCGGCCTGAAGATCCGCGTCGTCGGCTCGCCGCTCTTTCTCGCCACCTTCAACGCCCTGGGCGCCAACCCGACGCAGATGAGCTGGGCCGACGCCCTGCCGGCGATGGCCACCGGCGCCGTCGACGGCCAGGAGAATCCCCTGTCGGTGTTCAATGCCGCCAAGCTGCACACGGTGGGGCAGAAGCATCTGACGCTATGGGGCTATGTCGCCGACCCGCTCATCTTCGCCGTGAACAAGAACGTCTGGAACAGCTGGAGCCCGGAAGACCGGCAGCTGGTGCTGGAGGCAGCGCAGCAAGCCGCGCGTGAGGAAATCACCCGTGCCCGCGCCGGCATCACCGCCGAGGACGACAGTCTGCTCAAGGAAATCGCCGCCAACGGCGTCGAAATCGTGCGTCTGACCCCCGCCGAGCGTGACGCGTTCCGCCAGGCGACCTCGGGCGTCTACAAGGAATGGGCCGACAAGATCGGGGCCGATCTCGTCAAACAAGCCGAAGAGGACATCGCCAAGCGCTGAGCACGGGGAAAGCAATCGTTGCGAGTGGAACCGTCCGTCGCAACGAGGCGCCCAGAGGTCGTGATTGCGCTCGGTAGATCGATTCATCGGTGCAGAGACCGTATCCGGACGAGGCCACGCTGGGGCCTCGTCCACCGAGCCATTAGAGTCGAGCATGGAAATGCCTGAAGAACCCCCTGCAGCGGCCAAAGAGGGCCGGCTTTATTCCTGGGAACAAATCGTCGTCGGCCTCGTGATGGCCGCGATCGTCGCCATCACCTTCGCCAACGTCATCGTGCGCTACTTCACCGCGCAATCGCTCGCCGCCACCGAAGAGCTGTCGATCGCGCTGCTGCCCGTGCTCGCCTTCCTCGGCTCCGTGCCGGCTTTTTTGAACGATCGCCACATCCGCGTCACCTTCTTCGTCGAACGCCTGCCGCGACGTTGGCGCATCCTCGCGGAACGGCTCGACGCCCTGGTCACCGTCGCCCTCTATCTTTTCCTCACCTGGTATGCGGCGCGCCTCACTTACGACCAGTTCCGCTTCGAGGAGACTTCACCGGCACTGGGCATACCGCAATGGTGGTACACCATCTGGCTACCGCTGCTGTCGTTCGTGATCGCCGTACGCCTTGCCCTGGCGCGATTCGGGAGACGCCCATGATCGGCCTCACCCTCGTTAGCCTCTTTCTCCTCGCGCTCATTGCCGGCATGCCGCTCGCCGTCGGCCTGGGGCTTGCCAGCGTCGCCGTGCTCGCTTTGGCCGGATTCGACCAGCTCGCCGTCCCCACCAACCTATACGCCGGCATCGCCAAATACCCCCTACTGGCGATCCCGATGTTCATCCTCGCCGGCATGATTTTCGAACGCTCCGGGGTGGCCCTGCGCCTCGTGCGTTTCATCAGCGCGCTGGTCGGCGAATGGACCGGCTCGCATGCCGTCGTCGCGGTGTTGGTCGCGATGCTGCTCGGCGGCATTTCAGGTTCCGGCCCGGCGGATGCCGCCGCCGTTGCATCGGTCATGCTCCCATCGATGGTCGCACGCGGCTACCCGAAAGGATTCTCGGCCAGTCTCATCGCCGCCGCCGGTTCCACGGCGATCATCATCCCGCCATCGGTGGCTTTCATCGTCTATAGCGTGATGGTGCCGGCGGCAACGGTGCCGGCACTCTTCGCCGCCGGTTTGATTCCCGGCGCCATCGCCGCCCTGTGCCTGCTCATCCCGGCGATTCTCATCAGCCGGCACCACGGTTATGGTCGCACCGAAAGGCGAGAACCACGCCCGCCTCTGGGCAAGAGTTTCTTCGAGGCGATCTGGGGGCTCCTCGCGCCAGTCATCATCCTCGGCGGGCTGCGCATGGGTTTTTTCACGCCCACCGAGGCCGCGGTGGTCGCAGTGGTCTACGGCGCATTCGTCGGGGTCGTCATCTACCGCAGCCTCGATCTCAAAGGGCTGTTCCGCGTCCTCGTCGATGCCGGCGAGCTCTCCGCCGTCGTGCTCATGATCATCGGCATCGCTTCGGTGTTCGCCTGGGCCGGCAACACGCTAGGGATCTTCGACGCAGCCGCCAACCTGCTCGTTGGCTTCCATTCCAGCCCCGTGCTGATGCTCGTGTCGATCAACGTGCTGCTGCTCATTGCGGGCATGTTCCTCGACGCGATCTCGATCTTCCTCATCCTGCTGCCGCTGCTCGTGCCGATCGCCCAGGCGATGGGCTGGGACCTCGTCTGGTTCGGGGTGATGATGACGATCAATCTGGCGATCGGCCAATTCACGCCCCCCATGGCCCTGGCGCTGATGATCACTTCGCGCATCGCCGGTATCCGCATGGAAGAAACTTTCCGCTGGGTGTTGTGGTTCGTGCTGGCAATGGGCCTGGGCCTTGCGGCCTTGATCGTCTTCCCGGAATTGGTGCTGTGGTTGCCGCGTCGGATGGGTGTTGGCTGAAAAGCATCGCTGCCGCTCGAAAACGATGCATTCTTTCACCACAATGGTGCGATAATTATAAAATTGTGCGCGGATCGAACGGCGTGCGGTCTGGCGTGATCCGTTATTCCCACTCTGAAAGGCGCCAAGCCATGAAATATTCCACGCTGCAAAGCTTTCTCGACTACGTTGCGCAACGCAACCCCGGCCAGCCCGAGTTCCTGCAGGCGGTGACCGAAGTGATGGAGAGCCTCTGGCCCTTCATCACGCAGCATCCGCGCTACGCGCAGCACGCGCTGCTCGAGCGCCTCGTCGAACCCGAGCGCGTCATCATGTTCCGCGTCTCCTGGGTCGACGACCACGGCGACGTGCAGGTCAACCGCGGCTACCGCATCCAGCACAACTCGGCCATCGGCCCCTACAAGGGCGGGCTGCGTTTCCACCCTTCGGTGAACCTCTCCATCCTCAAGTTCCTCGCCTTCGAACAGACCTTCAAGAACGCCCTCACGACGCTGCCCATGGGCGGCGGCAAGGGCGGCTCCGACTTCGATCCCAAGGGCAAGAGCCCCGGCGAAGTCATGCGCTTCTGCCAAGCCTTCATCACCGAGCTCTACCGCCACATCGGCGCCGACACCGACGTACCGGCTGGCGACATCGGTGTGGGCGGGCGCGAGGTCGGCTTCATGGTCGGCATGATGAAGAAACTCACCAACGATTCTTCCTGCGTCTTCACCGGCAAGGGTCTCTCTTACGGCGGTTCGCTGATCCGGCCCGAATCCACCGGCTACGGCACGGTCTACTTCGCCGAGGAGATGCTGCGCCACGCCGGCCGCAGCCTGGAAGGGATGCGCGTCGCGGTATCGGGCTCCGGCAACGTCGCCCAGTACGCCATCGAGAAACTCATGGAGATGGGGGCCAAACCCATCACCTGTTCCGATTCCAGCGGCACGGTGATCGACGAGGAAGGATTCACGCCGGAAAAGCTCGCCATCCTGATGGAGGTGAAGAACCACCGCTATGGTCGCGTCTCGGAATACGCCCAACTCGTCGGTGCCACCTTCATTCCGGGCGCCAAGCCGTGGAACGTGCCGGTGGACGTGGCGCTTCCCTGCGCGACGCAAAACGAGCTCGACGCCGACGACGCGATGACGTTGGTGGAAAACGGCGTGGTAGCGGTGGCCGAAGGCGCGAACATGCCCTGCACACCGGAAGCGGTCAAGATCTTCGAGCATCGCGGCGTGCTCTATGCGCCGGGCAAGGCGAGCAACGCGGGCGGCGTGGCCACCTCCGGCCTGGAGATGAGCCAAAACGCCATGCGGCTTTCCTGGACGCGCGAAGAAGTCGACGCTCGGCTCAGGGAGATCATGAAAGGCATCCACGACGCCTGCCTGCAGTACGGTCGGCGCGAGGACGGCTCCGTGAGCTACAGCGACGGCGCCAACATCGCTGGTTTCGCCAAGGTGGCCGACGCCATGCTCGCGCAGGGGGTCATCTGACCGCCTGCCGCGCCCGGTGCCCTCGGCGCCGGGCGTTTTTCTTCAATGCCCCTCCACGCAGATCTCTCGCCGCGCCACGGCGATGGCGGTACGCACCAGCAGCAGCACGATGAGCAAGGTCAAAATCGCCAGCAGCACGACCCCCAGCCCGCGGTAAAAGCCAAACCCCGTCTCCTTGGCCATGATCAGGGTTGCGATGGTAAGCGCCGCCAGAGGAAAGGAATACGCCCACCACGACAGGAAGAATTTCAGCCGCACGAAGTAATTCGCCTGCACCGCGAGCAGCAGGGCGAAAAAGAGCGCCACGCCGTAGAGCACGTGTGCGAAGGCGTCGACCTGCCCACCCAGGTTGTACCAGGAGATGAACCCCACCGCCGACGGTGCGATGAAAATGAACAGCGTCGGCACGAAACGCTCGGGCAGGCTGGTATGAAAGATGAGGCGGTAGAAGAGAATCGCCGTGAGCACCGGCCAGAAAAACAAGCCGATGCTGAAGAAGAACCACGATATCTCGACCGGCGCATGGTGCAAACCGGCAATCGGCAC
>JAQUGB010000052.1 GCA_028684345.1 Tepidiphilus sp.
CGTACCGAATCGGCCATGCGCAGCGGCGTGACGGGCTCGGGCTTGGGGCTAGCCATCGTCAAGCGCACCATCGAGGCGCTCGGCGGGCGCCTCACGCTCGCCAACCGCGACGGCGGCGGGCTTGCCGTGACCCTCGAACTGCCGCCCGCACCCCCTCCGCTTCCCAACCCTTCCTCCTCGCAGGACGCTCCATGAAACTGCTTTTCGACCTCCTTCCCATTCTCGTCTTCTTTCTCGCTTATCGAGTCGCCGGACTCTTTCCCGAAGCGGTCGCTCCCTTGGGAACGGTCTTGGCAGCGCCCCCTTCGACCCTGCCCCTCGTCACCGCCACTGCCGCGACGATGCTCGCGACCGTCGCCCAGATCCTGGCGTTGCGCCTGCGCGGGCGCCCCGTCGATCGCATGCTGTGGGTGAGTTTCGTTCTGGTCACGGTTCTGGGCGGGGCGACGCTCTTCCTGCACGATCCCGCCTTCATCCAGTGGAAGCCCACGGCGCTGTACTGGAGTTTCGCCGCCGCGCTCATCGGCGCCCGGCTGTTGCGCCGCAATCTGATCCGCAGCGCCATGCAGGCGCAGCTGCGACTTCCCGACCCCGTCTGGGCGCACCTCTCCGACTTGTGGAGCGGATTCTTTCTCGTACTCGGGGCGCTCAATCTCTACGTCGCATGGAATTATTCCGAAGCGGCCTGGGTGAATTTCAAGCTCTTCGGCACCCTAGGAGCGACCGTGCTCTTCGTGCTCGCCCAATCCCTTTGGTTGTCCCGTCATCTGCAAGAGGAAAAATCCGATGCCTGAACCCGAACGTGTCGTCGCGCTGCGCCGGCGCCTGCAGACACTCGAACCGCTCGAGCTGGAGATCCACGACGATAGCGCCGCGCACGCCGGCCACGCCGGAGCGGCCGGTGGCGGACATTACCGCGTGCGCATCGTCTCGCCGCGCTTCGCGGGGTTGTCCCGGGTGCAGCGCCATCGTCTGGTGTTCGCCGCCGCGGGCGATCTGATGCAAAAAGGGATCCACGCGCTCGCCGTCACCGCGCTCGCTCCGGGCGAGTGAAAGCGCGCTTGCATTTCGCTACAGGCCGATGAACCTCTTTTCGCCCTCATCGGTTACACTCGGATTCGCGGCGCGCATCGCGGCGCGCCGGAACCGTCATCCGTGAAAGGAAACCCATGTACGCCAAACTCCGCACTCCCGTCCGGGCCGCCGTCCTCGGCCTCGGGCTCGTTGCCCTGCCTGCCATGGCGCAGAACGTGGCCAAGGTCAATGGCCAACCCATCCCTCAGATCTACATGGACGTGATCGTCAAGGAACAGGTCGCCCAGGGGCTGCCCGACAACGAGCAGCTGCGCCAGGCGGTCAAGGACGAGCTCATCCGCCGTGCCGTCATCGCCGAACAGGCGAAGAAGGCGGGGCTCGACAAGAGCCCCGAAGTGAAAGCCGAAATGGAACTCGCCCGCCAGGGCGTGCTCGTTCGCGCCTACCTCAAGGATTTCGTGGCCAAAAACCCCGTGAGCGACGAAGAAGTCAAGAACGCTTACGAGAAAATCACGGCGATGTACTCGGGCGATGAATTCCACACGCGCCACATCCTCGTGGAAAAAGAAGAGGAAGCCAAGGACATCATCGCCAAACTCGGGAAAGGCGCCTCATGGGACGAGCTGGTCAAGCAGTCGCAAGACCCGGGCAGTAAAGACAGGGGGGGCGACCTCGGCTGGGTCACGCCCGACATGTTCGTGCCCGACTTCGGCACGGCGCTGGGCAAGATGCAAAAAGGTGAGACTTCCAAGACCCCGGTCAAGACCCAGTTCGGCTACCACGTGATCCACGTCGACGACGTGCGCCCGCAAAGCCCTCCGCCGCTCGAACAGATCCGCCCGCAGATCGAACAGCAGCTGCAGCAGCAGAAGATCCAGAAACACCTCGAAGAGCTGGTCGCCAAAGCCAAGGTCGAGTAAAAGGGGGAAGTCCGCCCACGGGGCGACCCCCCGCTCGTACCCGTGTCAGCGGCCGATCAAGCCGCGGAAAATCTCCTTCACCGCGGGGACGACCGGCGGCGCTTCTTCCTGCTGCGATTCCTCTTGCGTCGGGGCGATCCGCCGCCGGATCGCCTCCTTGGCAAAATCCTTGGCCAGTTCCTCGGTCACGACCCGATATTTGGGCTGCGAGAGCGGCCCGGTCACTTCCAGCGGGATCGGCAACCCGAGCAGGATGGCGAGCGGTCCGTCTCGCTGCACCTCGGGCGTGGCGGCCAATCGCACCTGCAGGCGATAATCGAGCCGCGAGCGGATCAGATCCACGCGGCCGGCACCCTCGGCGGTGAAGAGCGCCGTGCGGCCGAAGAGGTCGTCGTTGCGCAACACACCGCCGGCCAGCACCCCGCTGCCAGAGAGTTCTTCGAACGGCGTGCGGTCCCTGCCGCCGCCGGTCGGCCGCTCGCCGCGCAGCACGGCAGAAGCATCGCGCAACAGCCGTTCGACGTCCATCCCTAGCACGGCCCCGTCGCGCACCTGTGCGCGCAGCGTGCCCTGGGCCGAGCGCAGCGCCTCCTCAGCCGTCAGCCCCCGCCCGCGCAGGGCAAAGTCGACGCTTCCTTGGCCGGTGAGCAAAGATTTGCCGTGCATGGCGGTGAGCAGACGCGCCACGTCGACGCCCTCGAACCCCCCTTCGCCCTGCCAGTGAGGCGACCCGGCGAGATCGTTCAGGCTCGCCTCGAGGCGCAGGGTCCCGCCGTAGGCGGTTCCGGTGAGCGCCGTCTCCACGCGATCGCCTCGCAGATCTGCCCCGAGCCGCCCTTGCAGCGCGACCTCGTCCACGTGGAGCTCGAGCGCGTCCAGGTGCAGCGCGGCGGCGTCGGCCTGCATGTCGGAAGACAGGCTCACCCGACGTAGAAAGGACGACGGCAGATCGAGCGCCACGCCCTGCGCCTCGAGCCAAGCGCGAAGATCGAACTCCGGCACTTCCAGCCGCCCCACCCAGCGCGGCGCGTGCTGCCACTGCTCCAGCCGGCCTTCCAGGCTCATCTGGCTGAGCTTGGACAGCACCAGGGTCGCTTTCAGCGGCACCGGTGCCTCGGACGCCACCGGCCCGGCCTCGAGCGCGAACGGCCCGAGGCGAAACGGTTGCTCACGCTCCGCCCCATACCACAGGACGTACGCCTCGCGCACCGCCACGCGGCCCAAAGCAAGCGGCAGGGCGGCCGCCCGCGCCCCCGCCGGCTTGGCCGCAGACGCGGGTTCGGCCTCGGCTCTGGACGCCGCGGCCACGGACGTCGGACGGTCGAACCGCCAGTTCTCCCGCCCGTCGGAGCGGCGCTCGAGGTGCAGGCGCACGCCTTCCAGCGTGAGCGCATCCACCTCGAGCCGGCGGGAGAGCAGGGCCCAAGGGTCCACCCCGAGCGCGAGCCGATCGATCTCGGCCAGGGCGGGGGAAGTGAACCCCGGCGGATTGCCCAGGCTCACCGCCTGCGCTTCGAGCGCGAGCCGGGGCCAGAGCGCGAGCTGCAGCTCACCGTGCACCTCGAGGGAACGTCCCAGGTGGGCCTGCGCCCAGCGGTCGATCTCGTCGCGGTAGCGCGCTGCATCGAAAGTGGCGACGAACACCACCAGCGCAGCCACGGCGATGGCAACGAGCGCGAGTACGCCAAGGAGCAGGCGTTTCATCATGGGACTTCCCTCGTTACCCAGGTTCAGAACATCTCCTCGTCGAGTGCGAGCACGCCGGCCGAGCCTTCGCTGACCGTCACCCCAAGCGCCGGGGCGCGGGCGAGGACATGATCGGCATAGAAGCGCGCCGTGCCGATCTTGGCCCGGTAGAACGCCGGATCTTCCGCCCCTTCGGCCAGACGCTTGGCCGCCACCAGCGCCGACAGACCGAGTTGCCAGCCGCCGCAGACGATGCCGAAGAGCTCGAGCAGCGGCACCGAGACCGCATGCGCCGCCTTCGGATTGGCGCCATAGGTTTCGAGGATGTACCCCACGCCTTTTTCCAGGGCGTCGATGCCGGCGCCCAGCCGGCGCGCGAGCACGCCGAATTCCTCACCCGGCTGCGCGCGCAGTTTCTCCGCCGCCAGCCGCATCTCTTCGATGAGCCCCCTGGCGATGACGCCGCCGTTGCGGGCGATCTTGCGGCCGATGAGGTCGTTGGACTGGATCGCCGTGGTCCCTTCGTAGATGGGGGTGATGCGCGCGTCGCGGTAGTGCTGCGCCGCGCCCGTCTCCTCGATGAAGCCCATGCCGCCATGCACCTGGACGCCGAGCGAGGCGATGGTCACCGAGTTCTCGGTGCACCAGCCCTTGACCACCGGGGTCATGAGCTCGACGAAGCCGCGGCTGCGCTGGCGCACCGACTCGTCCGGATGGTGATGCGCCAGATCGAAGGCCGCCCCCACCGTATAGGCGAGCGCGCGCATGGCCTCGGTCTGCGATTTCATCAGCATCAGCATGCGTCGCACGTCGGGATGGCGGATGATGGGCACTCGCGGCCCGCTCTTGACCCCGACCTCGAACCCCTGGATGCGTTCCTTGGCGTAGGAGAGCGCCTTCTGATAGGCGCGCTCGGACAGCGCCAAACCTTCGAGACCGACGGCGAAGCGCGCCTCGTTCATCATGATGAACATGTATTCGAGGCCGCGGTTGGGCTCGCCCACCAGGGTGCCGACCGCGCCGCCGTGGTCACCGAAGGAGAGCACGCAGGTGGGGCTGGCGTGGATGCCGAGCTTGTGCTCGATGGAGACGCAGCGCACGTCGTTGCGCGCCCCCAGGCTGCCGTCGGCGTTGACGAGGAATTTCGGCACGACGAAGAGCGAGATGCCCTTCACCCCCTCGGGCGCGCCCGGCAGGCGCGCGAGCACGAGATGCACGATGTTCTCGGCCAGGTCGTGTTCGCCGTAGGTGATGAAGATCTTCTGCCCGTAGAGCTTGTAGGTGCCGTCGCCCACCGGCTCGGCGCGGGTGCGCACCGCCGAGAGGTCGGAGCCGGCCTGCGGCTCGGTGAGGTTCATCGTGCCGGTCCACTCGCCGCTCACCATCTTGGGCAGGTACATCTTCTTCTGCTCGGGCGAGCCGCACAGCATGAGGGCCTCGATCGCCCCCTGGGTGAGCATGGGGCACAGCGAGAAGGCAAGGTTCGAACCTTTCCACAACTCCATCACGGCGGTGGCCACCACCTTGGGCAACCCTTGCCCGCCGAACTCGGGCGAGCAGGCAAGCGCCGTCCACCCCCCCTGGCGGAAAGCGGTGTAGGCCTCCTTCCAGCCGGGCGCCGTCTTCACTTCGCCCTCCTGCCACACGGCCCCGTGCACGTCACCGACCCGATTCAGGGGGGCGAGCACTTCCTCGGCAAACTTGCCGCCCTCTTCGAGGATGGCCGCCACCACGTCGGGGCTCGCCTCCTCGCACTGCGGCAGGCGGGCGATCCGCTCGAGGCCGATCAGCTCTTCGAGCACGAAACGCATGTCTTTCAGCGGGGCACGATATTCACTCATGGATTACTCCTACAGGGTTTTCGTCGTTCGAATCCCGGAGCCTGGGCTCCGGTACCTGTTCCCTTTCCACCCCGGTCGAATGCCGGCTTCGTTTTTTCATTTGTTTTTCAGGTATCGGGCATCGTCGAAAGCCGCCACCCAGTCAGGACGATAGACCACGAACATCGTGATCACCACCCCACTGAGCCACGATTCGGCAAAGCCCATGAGCACGAAATAAGGTGCCCAATCTTGCAGCAGATGCTCCAGGGTATAGGCTCCAGCCCCCCAAAGCACCAGGATGGCGAGCGCCCCTTCGGCGAGCAGCGTCAATCCCGACCCGAAGAAGGCCACCACGAAAATGAACACGAAAAAATGCGCCGGTAAGAATCGCGCGACGAAGCGGCGCCAGGCATCGGCGAAGACCACCGGGCAGAGCGCGGTCACGAGGAAATTGAGCGCATAGGCCGGCGCATCGAACGCCCCATTGGCGCACACCACGGCAAGCGCCAAGCCGAGCGCCAGGGTGGCGAGCGGCGCCCCCAGCGAGAGCGTGGCGGCCATCGCCCCGAGCACATGAAACGTAAGCCCCGCCTCGATGCCGGCGCGAATGCTCCACAGCAACGCCAGCCCCAGCGCCCAGCCCGCGACGAGATGGAAACGCCGGTCGTCCTTGAGCGCTTGCCAAGGGGTGCGGCGAGCGCTGCGCCAAAGCCACAGCCCCGCCAGCACCCAGGAACCGGCGATCCATTCTGCGGAAAAGAGCGCCGAAGGCAGGTTCATCGCGCCGCGCGGCTCACAATTTCTGCGTCAGTTCCGGCACCGCCTGGAAGAGATCGGCCACCAGGCCGTAATCGGCCACCTGGAAAATCGGCGCTTCGGGATCCTTGTTGATCGCCACGATCACCTTGGAATCCTTCATGCCGGCCAAGTGCTGGATGGCCCCCGAGATGCCGATGGCGACGTAGAGCTCGGGCGCGACGATCTTGCCGGTTTGCCCCACCTGATAGTCGTTGGGGGCATAACCCGCGTCGACGGCGGCGCGCGAGGCGCCGATGGCCGCGCCGAGCTTGTCGGCGAGCGGCTCGAGCACCTCGTGGAATTTCTCCGCGCTGCCCAAGCCGCGCCCGCCGGAGACGATCACTCGGGCGTTCGTCAGCTCGGGGCGTGCCGACTTGGTCACTTCCCGGCCGACCACCTTGGTGGGCCCCGGTTCGGCGAGGGCCTCGATCGTTTCGATGGAGGCGTTTCCGCCTTCCCCCACGGCGTCGAACGCCGTACCGCGCACGGTGATCACCTTGACGGGATCGCCCGAGCGCACGGTGGCGAGCGCGTTGCCGGCGTAGATCGGGCGCACGAAGGTATCGGCGTCGATCACTTTCACGATGTCGGAGATCTGCGCCACGTCCAGCAGAGCGGCGATGCGTGGGGCCACGTTCTTGCCGAAGGCCGTGGCCGGCACGAGGACGTGGGTGTATTCCTTGGCGATCGCGAGCGCCTGGGCGGCGAGCGCCTCGGCGGTGAGATCGGCGAGCGCCGGCGAATCGGCGAGCAGCACGCGGGCCACGCCCTCGAGCTTGGCCGCCTGTTCGGCGACCGCCCGGCAGCCATGGCCGGCCACCAGCACGTCGGCTGCCGCGCCCAGCGCCTTGGCAGCGCCCAGGGCATGCGCCGTGGCCGGAGCGAGTTTCTGGTTGTCGTGTTCGGCGATGACGAGAATCTTCATGGTATTGGGCTCCCGGCTCAGATCACTTTGGCTTCGTTGCGCAGTTTCTCGATGAGCTCATCGACGCTGCCGACCATCACCCCCGCCTTGCGCTTGGGCGGCTCTTCGACCTTGAGCGTGGCGAGCCGCGGCGTGACGTCTACGCCGAGCGCCTCGGGCGTGAGCGTGTCGATGGGCTTTTTCTTCGCCTTCATGATATTGGGAAGCGTGGCGAAGCGCGGCTCGTTCAGACGCAGATCAGTGGTAATGACCGCAGGCAGCGCCAGCTCGATCGTCTCCAGACCCCCATCGACCTCGCGCGTGACCACGGCCTTGCCGTCGGCGATCACGACCTTGGAGGCGAAGGTGGCTTGCGGCCAGCCGAGCAGCGCCGCAAGCATCTGGCCGGTCTGGTTCGCGTCGTCGTCGATCGCCTGTTTGCCGGCGATCACCAGGCCCGGTTGCTCTTTCTCCACCACGGCCTTGAGGAGCTTGGCCACCGCCAGCGGCTGCAGTTCCACGTCGGTCTGCACCAGGATGCCGCGGTCGGCCCCCATGGCCATGGCCGCGCGCAGCGTTTCCTGGCACTGGGCCACGCCACAGCTGACGACCACCACCTCGCTCGCCACGCCCGCTTCCTTGAGCCGGATCGCCTCTTCCACGGCGATCTCGTCGAAGGGGTTCATGGACATTTTGACGTTGGCGGTATCCACGCCGCTGCCGTCGGGCTTGACGCGGATCTTGACGTTGTAATCCACCACGCGTTTGACCGGTACCAGGATCTTCATTTTTCTCCCCGAGTTGAGTATGCCATCTCGACCTCGCCCGGCCGAGCCGGGCCACCCCTTGCGGGATCGTGTTCCATACGGTATCGTATGGAAAGGATTTCGTCAAGATGGCCACCGTGAACGACCCAAACCGCTCCCCCGTCGAGCGCGCCTCGCTCGATCGCGCCGCCTGGATCGAGGCGGCGATCGATCTCATCGCCACGGAAGGGATCGCCGGCCTGCGCATCGAGACGCTGGCGCGCCGGCTGCGCGTCACCAAGGGCAGCTTCTACTGGCATTTCCGCGACCGGCGCTCGCTGCAGCGGGCGCTGCTGGAACACTGGCGCGAAGGGCGCATCCGTGACATCCACAAGCAAACCCGCGCCCTCCCCGGCCATGAGGCCGAGCAGCTGCGCCACGTGATCGACGTCTATAGCGCGAGCCGCAACCGCAAGGGGATTCTCATCGAACTGGCTATCCGCGAATGGGCGCAGCGCGACCCGGAAGCGGCCGACGTGGTGGCGGAAGTCGATGCGATCCGGCTCGCTTGCGCTCGCGACCTCTTTCTCGCGCTGGGGCTGTCGGAAGAAGAGGCCACGGCGCGAGCCACGCTCCTCTACGCCTACGTCTTCGGCTTCTCGCTCATGCACGTCGAGCGCATGCCGCAGGAAATCGAACGCTTGAAGACGCGCATCGCCGGCTGGATCACGGGATCCGCCGCCAACAACCCCGTGGAAAGCGGCGAGCGCTTGCACGCCGAATGAAGCATGCCGCGCCCAGCGCTCGCGCACCGCAGGAGGGCCTAGCGCCCGAGGCAGGTCACAGCCGGAGCACGCGGCGCGCATTATCGCCCGTGCGCTCGACCACCTCGGCAACGGTGCAGCCGCGCAGCTCCGCGAGGAGCTCGGCATAGCGCACCAGATCCGCCGGCACGGTGCGCCGGTCTTGCGCCCAGACGGGGGGGATGTCCGGCCCGTCGGTCTCGAGCACGATCGCTTCCCAGGGCAGCCCGGCGGCGAGCCGACGGACCTGGCGCGACCCTTCGTAGCTCATCGCGCCGCCGAATCCCAGGGCAAAGCCCAGGCGCAGCGCCCGCTCGGCCTGGGCGAAGGAACCGTTGAAGGCGTGCAGGATGCCGCCGGCCACGCGGTGCTTCACCAGGCTCTGGAGTACGTCCTCGACGGCGCGGCGCACGTGCAGGATCACCGGCAGACCGAGTTTGTGCGCCAGCTGCAGCTGGGCCTCGAACCAGGGCCGCTGCGCGTCGAGCGAAGGGGAGGCGACGAAACGATCGAGCCCGATCTCGCCGATCGCCACGCAGGGGTGCGCCGCGATCCAGGATTCCAGCTGCGCCATCGCCGCGGCGCAGGCGGCCGGCGCATCCAGCGGGGCTCCGGCGAGCACCTCGGCGTGGCGCTGCGCCTCGTGCACGTAGAGCGGGTGCACGCCCCAGGCGAGCCGCGCTTCGGGCACGTCCCGGCATTTTTCCGCCTGCCGGGCGAAAAGCCCGGGCACCACGCCGGGCACGACGAAAAGGCCGATACCGGCCGCGCGCGCTGCCGCGAGCAGATCCTCGCGATCGGCGTCGTATTCTTCGGCGTCCCAGTGCAGGTGGGTGTCGATCAGCATCCGCGCCACTGCGGCGGACGTTTCTCGATGAAGGCGTCTATCCCTTCGGCGGCGTCCTCGGCCATCATGTTGCAGGCCATCACCTCGCCGGCGAGCTGGTAGGCCGCCTCGATCCCCATCTCCAGCTGACGGTAGAAGAGTTCCTTGCCCATGCGCACCGCCACGGGGGATTTGGCCTTGATCGCGGCGGCGAGCCGCTCCACCTCCTCATCGAGCGCCTCCGGGGCGACGACGCGATTGACGAGGCCGCGACGATAGGCCTCTTCGGCATCGATGAATTCCCCCGTGACCAACATTTCGAACGCTTCCTTGCGCCCCATGTTGCGGGACAGGGCCACGGAGGGAGTCGAACAGAACAGCCCGACGTTGATGCCGGAGACGGCGAAGCGCGCCTGACTACTCGCCACGGCAAGGTCGCACATGCCCAC
>JAQUGB010000053.1 GCA_028684345.1 Tepidiphilus sp.
CTTGAGTGAGCACGCGCACCGCGGCCTGGTGCGGTTCGTCGAAGGTGGCGCCGGGGCGGATCGCGGCGATCGCCGCCTCTTGCGCCGCGAGCACGAGGTCGTAGAGCAGGCGCTGCGGCGGGCGGAAGCGCCCATCGACGGGAAAAGTGCGGGTGATGTCGGAAGCGTAGCCGTCGTACTCGCAGCCCGCGTCGATGAGTACGAGCTCGTCCGCCTTCAGCCGCGAGCGGTTGTCGGTGTAATGCAGGATGCAGGCGTTGGCGCCGCCGGCGACGATGGCAGGGTAGGAAGGGCCTTGGGCGCCGTGGCGGCGAAATTCGGCGATGAGCTCCGCTTCCAGCGTGTATTCGTGCACGCCTGGGCGGCAGACACGCATGGCGCGGCGGTGGGCATGGGCGGCGATCGTCGCGCTGCGCTGCATCAGCTCGAGCTCGAAAGCATCCTTGATGCGGCGCATGCGGGCGATGAGCGCGCGGGCGTCGTGCAGCGTGGCCGGGGCCGGCGGGCCGAACCGGGCCTTGGTACGCAGGGCCGGCAGCAGGCGGCGCAACCGGGCGTCGATCTCCTCGTTCTCCGCGAGCGGCAGCCACAGCGCCGGAGCTCCGGCGAGAAGTTCCGGCAGTTTTGCGTCGAGTTCGGCAAGCGGAAACGCCGCTTCCAACCCCAATGCCTGGGGGGCGGCGGCCACCCCCAGTCGGCGGCCTTCCCACAGTTCCTTTTCCGGATCGCGGTCGCGGCAAAAGAGCACGCTTCGCGGCGATTCATGGGTGCGAAGCAGCAGCCAGGCATCCGGCTCGAGGTAGCCGGTGAGGTAATAAAAATCGCTGTCGAAGCGGTAGGGGTAGGTGGTTCCGCCGTTGCGGATGCGCTCAGGGGCGGTGGGCAGCAGCAGCGCCCCGCCGCCGGCGGCCTCGAGCTGTGCCAGCAGGCTCGCGCGGCGTTTGGCGAAGGCGCTCAGGTCTTCGTGGTAACGGCCGACGGGAAAATCCGGATTCATGGGATGCTCTCCTTGCCCGCCGCTGATAACTGGCGGCGCAGTGATTCCAAGCGCTCGGGGGTGCCGACGTCGACCCACGGGCCGTCGTGGCGCTCGCCGCTCACCTTGCCCGCGCGCATCGCCGTGCGCAAGAGCGGCGCGAGCGGCGCACGTTTGCCGGCCGGCAGCGGCAGGAAGAGCTCGGCGCGGTAAAAACCGATGCCGGCGAAGGTTAGCGGCTCCCCCCGTGCATCTTCCGCGTCAGGATACACCATCGCATCCTCCCCCAGAGCGAAGTCTCCGCCGGGACGGTGCGCCGGATTGGGCACGAGCAGCAGATGCGCAAGGAACCCGGCTTTGAGCTGCCGGTAGGCGCGACGCACGAAGGCGGCCACGTCGAGCGGGCAATAGACGTCGGCATTGACGACGAGAAAGGATGCGGCATCGAGCAGTGGTAGCGCTTGGCGTACCCCGCCGGCCGTCTCCAGTCCTGGCGCCGGCTCGGGGCTGAAGCGCAGGGGTGGCACATCGCCGCGCTGCGCGAGATGCGCGATGAGCTTCTCCCCGAGCCAGCAGGGATTGACCACGGCGTGGCTGCAGCCCGCGGCGGCGAGTCGATCGAGCCAGTGGTCGATGAGCGCCTTGCCGCCTACTTCCACGAGCGGCTTGGGGCAGGTGTCGGTGATCGGGCGCAGGCGCTCGCCGCGTCCGGCGGCGAGTACCATGGCCGCGAAACCCTCAGAAGGTGTAGCCAACGGCCAGTTCCTCGGGATGCAAACGCTCGAGGAGCCGGCGCAGGGGGGCGAGTTCCCCGTAGCGGCGGCTCGTGCGCAGCAGATGACGGCGCACGCGCGGCAGATCCTCGAGGTAGCGCGTCTTGCCGTCGCGATGCGCCAGCCGGGCGAAGATGCCCAGCACCTTGAGGTGGCGCTGCACGCCCATCCATTCGTAATCGGTGTAGAAGGCCTCGAACTCGGTGTGGATCGGCAGACCCAGGCGCTTGGCCACCTGCCAATAGCGCACCAGAAGGTCGAGTGCGAATTCTTCGGTGAGGTCGACGTAGGCGTCCTTGAAGAGGGAGACCGCATCGTAGGTGATCGGACCCCAGACCGCGTCCTGAAAATCGAGTACGCCCGGACCGCGGCCCTCGTCGAGCAGCATCAGGTTGCGGCTGTGGTAGTCGCGATGCACGAAGACCCGTGGTTGCGCGAGCGCCCGCGCCACGAGCGCCTCGAAGAGCCGCTCGAGCATCGTTTCTTCGCTGGCCGTGAGCGTCACGCCCAGGTGGCGGCGCAGGTACCATTCGGGGAAGAGCCGCAGCTCGGCGAGTAGTTTCTCCCGGTCGTATTCCGGCAGCCAATCCGGGCGCGGCAGGGCTTGCATCGTCGCGAGCGCCCCCAGGACCTGGGCGTAGCGCTCGTGGGCGGATTCGAGGGGAACGTTGCCGGCGTAGGGGCGATCGCCGAAATCCTCCATCAGCACGAACCCCTCGGCCGCGTCGACCGCCTCCACGCGCGGCACGGCGATGCCGGCCTCGTGCAGCAGGCGCTGCACGGCGAGCCAGGGGCCGACCGGCTCCTTGTCGGGCGGAGCGTCCATGACGATGCGCGTGCCGGCGTCGGGCAGGGCGACGCGCCAGTAGCGGCGGAAGCTGGCGTCGGCGCTCGCCGGACGGGGTTCGGCGGCGATTCCGAGATCTGCCAACCAATGGCGCAGACGCGCTGAGCGATCCATGAGGGCGAGTTCCTTGCGGTACAATGGCGGACGATTTTAACAAAGCCGAGGCTGTGTGCCCGTGACTTCGGGGGAGTCTGATTTTGCGTGACGGGGAAAATTTCGCTCTGCTCGCATGGGCGGCGGTGTTCCTGGCCTGGAGCCTGCCCTGCGCCAAGGCGGTCGCTCAGCCCTTGTCGCCCTTGCCGGTGAAGCCGGAGCTCCTCGGCCTGCCTTCGGCCCCAAAACCTGCCCCCGTATCACCCACTTCGCCTACGACGACGTCCTCTGGCGCCTCGGTCACCGTCGTTCCTGCGCCAGCGAAAGGAACCGCCCAGCCTTTACCCCCGGCAGGCGCGTCACGCCCCGCGCTTACGGCATCCCAGCAAGATTCGCCGGCACCGCCGTCCTCTGTTCCCCTTTCCGCTGCGGTCGAGCCCGAACCCGCGTCCGAGGACGCTGCGCCGCAGACCCCGAGTCCTCCCTCTGCCTCGCCCCAAACGTCATCGCCTCCCGCTCCGGCTTCTTTGCCCACGGCGCAGCCCGGCGCGACGCCCGGCGCTCGGCAAGCGCCCCGAATCCGTCTCTCCGCCGATGCGGCGAGTGGCGTCGAGGTCCCCCTCCTGCCGCAGGGGACGATCGTCGAAGCCGACGAGATCCGCGGCGAGCGGGGCGTTGCCGTCGAGGCTATGGGTAATGCCATCATCATCAGAGACGACCTTCACATCCGCGGGGACCGCTTGCGTTTCGACGAGCTCACCGATGAAGCGAGCGGCGAGGGACGAGTCGTCATCCAGGACACGGCCAAGGGCTTCCAGGTCGAGGGGCCACGCGGGCGTCTCTATGTCACGGCCAAAGAGGGCGAGATCGAGCAGCCGGTCTATCGCTATGACCCGCCGGAGCACGTCAAGGATCAGAGCCGCGCGGGCCACGGCCAGGGGGAGAAGCTCTTTTTCGAAGGAGAGAACCAGTATCGCCTGCTCGGAGGCACCTGGACGAGCTGTCCCGCCCCGGATCCGGCCTGGTACGTCAAAGCCGATGAGCTAAAGCTCGACTATGACCGCAACCAGGCTCAGGCCAGGAACATGTCGCTCGTTTTGCACGGAGTGCCGATCCTGGCTTCGCCTTACGCCGAATTTCCGCTGAGCAAAGAGCGAAAGTCCGGTTTCCTCACGCCAACCGCGGGGATGTCTACCCAGTCCGGATTCGATGTGGCGGTTCCGTATTACTTCAACCTGGCTCCGAATTATGACGCTACCCTGACGACGCGGTTGATGGCCAAGCGCGGCGTACAGCTGGGTGGAGAATATCGCTACCTCACTCCGAGCTATCAGGGGCAGCTGCGCGGGGAATTCCTGCCCAGCGACCGCGAGGCCGATCGTAACCGTGCGTTGGGCTCCCTGCAGCATCAACAATCGATTTCTCCCAGCTGGTCGTATTCGCTGGACCTCAACGCCGTCAGCGACAAAAACTATTTTCGCGATCTGAGTAGCCGCATCGAATTGTCTTCGATCTCGCACCTGGTTCGCCAGGGACAGCTCAATTACTACAATCCGGCGGGTTGGGGTGGCTCGCTACTGATGCAGGAATACCAGACGGTCGACCGAGACGTCAGCGAACCTTACCGCCGTTTGCCTCAGCTTACGCTGTGGCACGCTCCGCTCGATCTTCCCGGCGGCCTTCAGCTCGATTTGGGCGGGCACCATACCGAATTTCGGCACGACCAGGCCGGTTCGCGCGGTCGCTATGGCATGAACTGGGTCGACGGCAGCCGGTTCGTGTTCGCTCCGAGTCTCTCCCTGCCGATCTACCGCAGCTGGTGGCATTTCGAGCCCAGGGTTCAATGGCATTACAGCCGCTACGACCTGGATCAGGCCGCCATCGAACAGGGGAGGACCCGGATCACCCGCAGTATCCCCATCACCTCACTCGACATGGGGCTCGCTTTCGAGCGCGATGCAGCCTTCTTCGGCCGGGAATGGCTACAGACCCTCGAACCGCGTCTTTTTTACGTAAAAACGCCTTATAGACGGCAGTCGGACATTCCCCTGTTCGATTCGAGCCGTTTCGGCTACGGATTTGCTCAGATTTTCTACCCCAACCGCTACGTCGGGGACGATCGGATTTCCGATGCCGATCAGATCACTTTTGCCGTCACGTCGCGCTTGCTCGAATCCGAGACGGGTTGGGAACGCCTGCGCGTCACTTTGGGTCAACGCTATTACTTCGAAACACCGCGAGTGCTGATGCCCGATGAAAGCCCCATTCTCGATCGGCGAACCGACGTGCTCGGTGAAGCCGACGTGCACCTGACCCGACAGATGCAGTTCAAAACGTTCTGGCAATACAATCCCAACGAGAACCAGACGCAGCGCCTGAATGCGGGCGTGCGCTACCAACCCGGTTTTGCCCGAGTCCTCAATCTCGACTACCGCTACACCCGAGACCTTCTCGAAGACGTGGGTATAGGCGTGCAGTGGCCGCTGGCCAAACGATGGGTCGGAGTGGCGCGCATGAGCCGCTCTTTGCTCGAAGAGCGTCTCACCGAGGCCATCGTGGGGCTGGAGTATGATGGCGGCTGCTGGGTGCTGCGCACTGCCTTCCACCGTTATGCTCTGGCTGCCGACGACGAGAACACGGCGTTTTTCGTGCAACTCGAACTCAATGGATTGGGCAGCCTCGGCTCCAGCCCAGAAACGCTATTGCGCCGCTCGGTTCCCGGGTACGGCAAGATTCAACCTACCGCCACCAGCACGATGCTCGGAACCGAAGGGGGGATGTGATGGGTACCTCGATTGGCCAACTGCGTAGCCACATGGCCTGGTTGCGTGGTGCTTGCATGATTGCACAACGACGCCCAAGAGGGCTGCGTGGGCTATTGCCCTTTCTTCTGGTGCTCTGGATGTGGCCGGCCTCCGCGCTCGAGCTGACCCGGGTCGTGGCCGTGGTCAACAATGAGCCCATCACGTCTACCGAATTGAATCAATATCTCGTCCGTGCCCAGAATCAAGTGGCCAAACAGGGGTTGCAGATCTCCGAATCCGACTTGCGCCAGCAAGTTCTCGAACAGATGATTTTGGAGAAACTCCAACTGCAGGTGGCTAAACGCATGGGGATCACCGTCGACGATGCGGCCGTTACCCGGGCGATCGAGAACATCGCCCAGCGCAATGCCCTCACCTTGGATGCCATGGAACAGGCGCTCGCCGCCGACGGGATCAGTTTCGATCAGTTTCGCGAGCAGATTCGCCGCGAAATGACCATCGCTCGGCTGCGTGAGCGCGAGATGGAGGGACGGGTGACAGTGTCGGATGCCGAGGTCGATCACTTTCTGACCAATAATCCCGATCTGATGCGCCGCATCGAGGCGGAAGCGGGCAATGTGATCCAGACCCGCGTACGCCACATCCTGATCCGTACCAACCAGGCCACCAACGACGAATCGGCTCGAGCACGGCTCCTTGCGTTGCGCGAACGCATTCTCAATGGAGTAGACTTCGCCGAGCTTGCCCGGGCCAATTCCGACGACGGCTCCGCCTTCAAGGGAGGAGATCTCGGCTGGATCAACCCAGGCGATACCGTGCCTGCCTTCGAGGAAGCGATGAACCGACTCGAACCGGGCGAGATTTCCCAACCGGTGAAAACCCCCTTCGGCTGGCACCTGATCCAGGTCTTGGAGCGCCGTCCGCTCACCGCCTCCGAAGACTATCGCCGTAACTACGCGAGGCAGATCCTGCGGCGGCAAAAACTCGAGCAGGCCTACAATGCTTGGTTGCAAACCATTCGCGCCGAGGCCTTCGTCGAAATCCGTCGCGACGCTCTGGAGGGAACATGAAACCGATCGCCCTCACCACGGGCGAACCTGCCGGGGTTGGCCCCGAGCTCTGCGCCCGGCTTGCCGACCGTCTGTGGCCCGCACCGCTCGTGCTGATCGGCGATCGGGAATTGCTGCGCCAACGCGGTGCGCCGCCGCTGCCCGAATTCGATCCTGCCGATCCTGCACCCTTGTCGGTACGCCATGTCCCGCTACGCGCCCCTTCCAAGCCCGGTTGCCTCGAAACGGCCAACGCGCCGTACGTGCTCGAAGTGCTCGACACGGCGATCGATGGCGTGCTCGGCGGCACCTTCGCCGCCCTCGTCACGGCGCCGATCCAGAAAAGCCTCATCGCCGACTCGGGTCGCCCCTTCACCGGACACACCGAGTATCTCGCCGAGCGTAGCGGCACGCCGCTCGTGGTGATGATGCTCGTGGGCGCGGGACTGCGTGTGGCGCTGGTCACCACCCATCTTCCCTTGGCCGCAGTCCCTGCCGCCGTCACACCCCAGCGGCTCGAAGCCGTGCTGCGCATCCTTGATCGAGACTTACGCCGCCGTTTCGGCATCCCCCAGCCGCGTATCCTCGTGGCCGGTCTCAATCCGCACGCCGGTGAGAGTGGCCACATCGGGCGCGAGGAGCTAGAGGTCATCACGCCGGTGCTCGAGCGCCTGCGCGCCGAGGGCATGACCCTGGTCGGTCCTCTGCCGGCCGATACGCTCTTCACGCCGCGGGTCATCGCCGGCAGCGATGCCCAGCTCGCCATGTACCATGATCAGGGCTTGCCGGTGCTCAAGTACGCCAGCTTCGGCAACGGGGTCAATGTCACCCTCGGCCTGCCCTTCATCCGCACCTCGGTGGACCACGGCACGGCCCTCGATCTGGCCGGCACCGGGCGCGCGGATCCGGGCAGCCTCTTCGAGGCGGTCGCGCTCGCCTGCCTGCTCGCTTCCGTCGAAGAGCGTCTCGCCGCTCAAGGGGAAGGCGGTACGTGAGCGCCGAAGTACAAGGCCACCGGGCGCGCAAGCGCTTTGGACAGAATTTCCTGCGCGACCCCAACACCATCCGGCGCATCGTCGCCGCGATCGGCCCGAAACCGGGCGAGCACCTCGTCGAGATCGGCCCGGGGCTCGGCGCGCTCACCGAGCCGCTCATCGAAGCCGCCGGCCATCTCACGGCCATCGAGCTCGACCGTGATCTGGCCGCTCGTCTGAGGGAGCGTTTCCCCGAGGAGCGGCTGCGGCTCATCGAGGGCGATGCCCTTCGCTTCGATTTCGCCTCGCTGCCCGCGCCGCTGCGCGTGGTAGGAAATCTGCCCTACAACGTGTCGACGCCGCTCCTCTTCCACCTCGCAGAGTACGCCGATCGCATCGTGGACATGACTTTCATGCTGCAAAAAGAAGTGGTGGAACGGATGGCAGCCGAGCCGGGCAGCGCCGCCTATGGGCGATTGTCGGTGATGCTGCAGCAGCGGTTTTCCGTGCGCAAGTGCTTCGACGTGCCGCCGGGCGCGTTCGTGCCCATGCCGAAAGTGACCTCCAGCATCGTGCGCCTCACTCCTTTGCCCGAGGGGACGCACGCGCTCGAAGATCCTGAAGGCTTCTCGCGCCTGGTGGCCGCAGCGTTCAACCAGCGGCGCAAGACGCTGCGCAACGCCTTGAAAGCGTCGATTCCGGATCCGGCCCTCTTCGTTCAGGCGGGGATCGATCCAAACGCCCGTGCGGAGACCCTCGCGGTCGAGGATTTCGTACGGCTGGCAAACGTGCTCGCGCACGCGCCAGCCTCTGGCGCATGAGGCTCAGGAATTCTGCCCGGAGCCCGATTCCTTGGTCTTGCAGGTGTTCACCCCGATGAGGGTATAGAGCGGGCACCAGTTGAAGAGCCCCGTGGCAAGCGGCAGCACCCCGATCCACGTCCATGGCGTGCCGATACCCATCAAAGCGAGCACGATCAACAATACGCCCACGACGATCCGAACGATCTTGTCGACACCTCCGACATTTGGTTTCATGGCGCTGTTCCTCCTGGTTGATGGGCGATTCCGTATCTCATCTTAGCACTTTCACTCGATGTGAGGAGGTTTGATTTCATGGATTTTTTTCTTCTCATCTTCTTGGCGATGCTCATCGGCGTTGCCTCGTCCTTTTTCTGGGCGCGTTTGATGCTTTCGGCCCAGCGGTCCGGTTTCGAGCGTGAGCTCGCCCAACGCCAAGAAGCGGAACTGCGCTTACAGAGCGAATTGCGCCAGCGCATCGAGTCCCTGGAGGGCGAGCGCCGCACGCTGCACGAAGAAGTGGCGCAACTGCGCGGCGAGCTGACGCATCGTGCCGGCTTGGCAGAGCGCCTCGCCGAAACCAACCAGCGCCTCGCGGAAGTGCAAACCCGCTGGCAGCAAACCCTGGAGGAAAACCGGCGCTTGGCCGAACGTCAAGCGGCTCTGACCCAGGAACTCGAAGCCGAACGCCGGGCAGCGGCGGAGAAATTGCGCTTGCTCGAAGACGCCCGTCAGCAGCTCACCGAGCAATTCAAGAATCTGGCCAACGAGATCCTCGAAGAGAAGTCTCGTCGCTTCACCGATCAAAACCAAGCGCAACTTGCCGGCTTGCTCGAACCGCTCAAGATGCGCCTGACCGAGTTCCAGCGCAAGGTCGAGGAAGCCTACGTCAATGAGGGCAAGGATCGCACGGCGCTCGCCGAGCAGGTGCGCCAGCTCATGGCCCTCAACCAGACGCTGAGCCGGGAAGCCCGGCAGCTCACCGAAGCCCTCAAGGGGTCGAGTAAGACTCAAGGCACCTGGGGAGAGCTCGTGCTCGAGCGCGTGTTGGAGGCTTCCGGTTTGCGCCGCGGCGAGGAGTACGAAGTCCAAGTGTCGCACACCGACGGTGAAGGACGACGTCTGCAGCCGGACGTCGTGATTCGCCTGCCCGAGGGGCGATACCTCGTCATCGATGCCAAAGTCTCACTCAATGCCTATGAAGACTATACGGCCGCCACGGACGAGAGCGCCCGCCAGGCAGCGCTCAAACGGCACCTCGACTCGGTGCGTACACACATGAAAGGGTTGTCGCAACGACGCTATGAAGAACTCTACGGCGTGGGGTCGCTCGACTTCGTGCTGCTCTTCGTGCCGATCGAACCCGCATTCATGCTCGCCGTCACCCACGACCGAGACCTCTTCATGGACGCCTGGCAACGCAACGTGCTGCTGGTGAGCCCCTCGACGCTACTCTTCGTCGTGCGCACCGTGGCGCACCTCTGGCGTCAGGAGCAGCAGAATCAGAACGCGCAGGAAATCGCCAAGCGCGGCGCCGAGCTCTACGACAAGCTCGCCGGGTTCGTCGCCGACTTGCAGGCACTCGGGCAAC
>JAQUGB010000054.1 GCA_028684345.1 Tepidiphilus sp.
CGTGCGCCGCGTCGCCCACGAAGACGACGTTGCCATGGACGTAGTCTTCGAGCGTGAGGGCACGGGCGGAATAGACCGAACACCAGTCGAGTTCCCAGGATTTGCCTTCGTAGCCGATCATCCGGAGATGGGCGTCGATGCGCGCCTCGAGCACCTCGAAGCGCAGCGCCTCCTCCGGCTCTTCGCCCTCCGGCAGGCGGAAGTCGATCCGCCAAATGCCGAAGGGCTGGCGGTGCATCAGCACGGTGTTGCCGGGATTCCATTCGGGATCGAAGAAAGCGAGCCGCTCGGTGGGCAGATCGAGGTCGATCTTGATGTCGGCGATCACGAAGCGCCCGGTGTAGGAATCCCCGACCAGCGACAGCCCCAGGAGGCTGCGCACGCTCGAGCGGGCGCCGTCGGCGGCGACGAGTCAGTCGGTCGAGAGCGTATATTCCCCGCGGGGCGTGTCGATACGCGCCTCCACCCCATCATCGCGCTGGCTCAGGCCGACGAGCTTGTTGCCCCAGCGCACCTCGACGAGACCGCTGCGGCGCACCTCGTCGAACAGAAACTCTTCGAGGTATTGCTGCTGCAGGTTGATCATGGGGTAGAAGCGGCTGTCCTCGTCGTGCGGCGCCTCCATGCGGAATACCCGCTGCCCGCGATAGTAGGAGTTGCCGAAGCGCCACGGCAGCCCGATTTCGGCGATGCGGCGCGCCACGCCCGCCTGCTGCAGGATCTCCATCGAGCGGCGCGTATAGACGATGGCGCGGCTGCCCTCGCTCACCTGCACTTCCGATTCGAGGATGACGCTGGGGACGCGGTAACGGGCGAGCAGCAGCGCCAGCGTCATTCCCACGGGCCCAGCGCCAACGATGACCACTTTCTGGCGGGCTTCGGTTTCGCGGGGCAGATAAGGCGGGAAGACCTGGTAGCGATAATAGACGGACTTGCGCGGTTCATCGTTCGGCTGATGCATCTCCCCCTCCCCGGTGCGGCCGAAAAAGGAACTCCGGGAGCGCACGACCGGGCGCTCCGCAGACGGGCGGTCTGCGCCGCCCTGATTGGGATGACAGCGCTGCCCTCAGGCAGGCTGCGGTGCATCCGGCTGACGGGCCGGAGCTGCTTCCTGGAACGCCGGCAATGCTTCGCAGGCTTCGACGACGGCGCGGATGCGCGGGAACGCTTCCAGCGAACAGTCATAGCGCCGGGCGTTGAAGACCTGTGGCACGAGGCAGCAGTCGGCCAGCGTGGGCGTGTCGCCGTGACAGAAACGGCCGGTGCAGGGATCGTCGAGCAAGCGCTCGAACGTGCCAAGCCCCCGCTCGATCCAGTACCGGATCCAGTCGAGTTTCTGCTCCTCGCTCGCGCCGAGCCGCTCGGTGAGGTAGCGCAGCACGCCGAGGTTGTTGAGCGGATGCGTATCGCAGGCGATCGTCAGCGCCAGGCCGCGCACCCGCGCCCGCCCCAGCGGGTCGGGCGGCAGCAAGGGAGGCTCGGGATGGGTTTCTTCAAGGTATTCGATGATGGCGAGCGACTGCACCAGCACTTCGCCCCCGTCGGTCTGCAGCGCCGGCACCAATCCCCCGGGATGGATCGCCCGGTATTCCGGCCGGTGCTGCTCGCCGCCTTCGCGCAGCAGATGCACCGGCACCGCCTCATAGTCCAGCCCCTTGAGCGCCAATGCGATACGCACGCGATAGGCGGCGGAGCTGCGGAAGTAGGTGTAGAGTTTCATTTCCCCAGCCCCCTCACCCGATTTCGGATGCTGCCGAAGATCGAGGCGCCGCTCGCGTCGTGCATGGCGATCTCGACCGTGTCGCCATGGCGCATGAAAGGCGTCTGTGGGGCGCCCGATTCGATGGTCTCGTACATGCGCACCTCGGCGATACAGCAGTAGCCCACGCCGCCGTTCTCGATCTTGGAGCCGTAGAGTCCGCCCTGCTTGTTGGAGACGGTGCCCGAGCCGACGATGCTGCCGGCCTCCATCTCGCGCGTCTTCGCGGCATGCGCGATGAGGCGTCCGAAGTCGAAAGTCATGTCGACGCCGGCGTTCGGCCGGCCGAAGGGGCGGCCGTTGTATTGGACTTCGAGCGGCAGGTGCAACTTGCCGTCGCGCCATGCATCGCCCAGCTCGTCGGGGGTGACCGCCACGGGGCTGAAGCTGGAGGCGGGCTTGGACTGGAAGAATCCGAAACCCTTGGCGAGCTCGCCGGGCACGAGGTTGCGCAGGGTGACGTCGTTGACGAGCAGCACGAGGCGGATCGTTTCGAGCGCGGCCTTGGGGTCGATGCCCATCGGCACGTCGCCGGTGATCACCGCCACTTCGGCCTCGAAGTCTATCCCCCAGGATTCGTCGGCGACGATGTCGTCGCACGGTCCGATGAAACTGTCGGAGCCCCCTTGGTACATCAGCGGGTCGTCGTAGAACGAGGCGGGGACTTCGGCCCCCCGCGCCTTGCGCACGAGCTCGACGTGGTTGAGATAGGCCGAGCCGTCGGCCCACTGGTAGGCGCGCGGCAGCGGGCTGTGGCAGGCGGCGGGGTCGAAAGGACGGGCGTCCTTCAGGGCACCGCGTTCGAGCAACTCGGCGACGAGCGCCAGATCGTCGCGTACTTCGTCCCAGCGATCGAGTGCCTCCTGCAGCGTGCGGGCGATGGCGCCGACGGGGTAGCAGCGGCCGAGGTCACGGCTGACGACGACGAGCGTGCCGTCGCGCCCGCCGCTTTTGAGCGTGGCGAGTTTCATCGGTCGGAAATCTCCAAAGGATTCAGGCGAGCGGGAACATCTCTTTGTAGCGGCCGTCGTGCATCCAGCGCGCATGCTTGGGCGCTTTCTTCGTCTTCGACCACTCCTCAAGCATCTCCCATTTCACCTCGTCGAGCGCCTCTAGCATGCCCGGTCGTAGCGTATTGCAGGCGAGCTCGAGGCGATGGCCATTCGGATCGAAGAAGTAGATGGACTGGAAGAGGGCGTGATCGACCGGGCCGATCACTTCGATGCCGTCGGCCTCGAGCCGCTCTTTCGTCGCCAGCAGGTCTTCCATCGAGGCAACCTCGAGCGCGAGATGCTGGGTCCAGGCCGGGGTATTGGGATCGTGACCCATCGGCGGCCGCGTGGGCAGCTCGAAGAAAGCGAGCACGTTGCCATTGCCGGCATCGAGGAAGATGTGCATGTACGGATCCGGCTCTTTCGTCGAGGGAACCTGGTCTTCGGCGATCGACAGGATCAGATTCATGCCGAGGTATTTTTCATACCAGCGGGCGGTTTCGAGGGCGTCCTTGCAGCGATAGGCGGCGTGATGGATTTTCTGGATGAGTGCCATGGCGTCTTCCTCCGTGTGGGGCCGGATAGTTCCTCCGGTCATCAGTCGTGCTTGCATTGTATTGCCGAAAAACTTATAGTTTCAACGGTTTTTTTCGATCGATTAATCGGACGGGACGATGAATGTCACCCTGCGTCAGTTGCGCGCTTTTCTTGCGGTCGCACGGTTCGGTAGTTTCACCGTCGCCGCCGAGCATCTGTACACCACGCAGTCGGCCTTGAGCGGTTCGATCAAGGAGCTGGAGAATGCCTTGGGCGTGCAGCTTTTCGACCGCAGCACCCGGCGCGTGCAGCTCACCGAGGTCGGGCGCGAACTTTATCCGCTGGTGGAGAAAATCCTGGCCGATCTGGACGCCGTGCTGCACGAAGTGGCCACGCTCAAGGCGCTCAAGCGCGGCATCGTGCGCATCGCCGCGCCGCAGCTGATGGCGGCCACCCTGCTGCCAGAAGTGCTCGCGAGCTTCACGCGCGAGTTTCCGCACGTGGCGATCCGCCTCATCGACTGCGGCGTGGAATCGGTCCCGGCCTGCGTGTTCTCGGGCGAGGCCGACCTGGGCGTGGGGCCGGAGCGTGACGTACCCGGCGAAATCGAGGCGGAGCTCCTGTTCGTTCAGCCCTTTCACGTCGTCTTTCCGCCGGGCCATCCCCTCGCGGCGCAGGAGGTAGTGCCGTGGCGGCGGCTGGCGGAGTTTCCCCTCATCACCTTGCAGGGGCAATTCACGGAGAAACTCTCGCGGGACCTGCATGAGGTGGTGCGCGACCTCGATCTGCATCCGGATACGACCGTGGCCTTCATGTCGACGGCGCTCGCCATGGTGTCGATCGGCCTGGGGGTGACGATCTGCGTCTCCTATGCAGAACCCATGGTGCGCCGCTATGGCCTGGAAATGCGGCGTCTGACCGAGCCGGACGTGCATCGCCGATTCTTCGTCTTCACGCGGCACGGCCGGGCGCTGTCGCCGGCCGCCGAGGCGTTCCGCACCCATCTGCGGCGCTTCGTCGGCAACGGCACGGGGCCCGCAGCGTGATGCTCCGGCCGCGCCTCAGCCGCCCACGACGTCTTCGCGCGCGAGACGGATCGCCTCGCGCAGCAGATCGACGTCGCCGACGTGGTTGGCGAGCAGCAGCACGAGGCGGGCGTTCACCAGAGCGCTCTGTTCCTCGTCGAGGTCGCGGTGCGCCTCGATGAGCGCCTCGTAGAAAGCATCGCCCGCTTCATACCCGTAGAAAGTGCGGGTACGGGGTTCGCGGAAATTGTATTCCAGAGTGATCATCATCCTCTCCTCCTCTCTTGCATTCAGGCACGCTGACCGCTGGCACGGCGCAGCGCGGCCTCGATCGCGGCAGGGTCGAAGCGGCGCCAGCGGGCGGCGACGTGCTGATCGGGGCGAACGAGATAAACGGTGCCCGGTTGCAGGTCGTAGCGCTCGCGCACTCTCCCCTTGACGTCGTGCAGGGTCTCGATGCCGCCGGGCGCGCCACCCTCGCGGGCGATGACGATCGGCTCGACGGGAATCGCCCCACGGCGCAGGGCGGCGAGCCCTTCGGCGGTGGCGGCATCGAGCGCGGCCGCATCGTCGAGTGCGATCATGAGCCGGAAGCCCTGACCGAAGTGCGGCAGCAGCCAGGGCGAGCCGCCGCCGGCAGCGGCCACGGGGGCATCGTCCATCGGCGCGCCGGGCACCATGCGGCCGGCAAAGGCGTCGGCATCGGCCGTATTGAGGGGGGAGTCGACATAGAACGAGGGCACCGACAGCCGGCCGGAATTGACCAGCCCCCGGGCGAAGGGGTGGTGCCGGGCCAGACCGAGCACGGCATTGCGGAACGTCTTGCTGACGTTGCCCTTGGGGGTGATGAAGTCGGTCGAGCGCGTGGAGTTGCGGATGTTCTCATCGGCAGCATAGGTGCGCTCGTCGCTATAGGTATCGAGCAGGGCCGCGGGCGCCTTGCCCTGCATCACCAGTTCGAGCTTCCAGCCGAGGTTGTCGACGTCCTGGATGCCGGAATTGGCGCCACGCGCCCCGAAGGGCGAGACCTGGTGCGCCGAATCGCCGACGAAGAGCACGCGCCCATGGTTGAAGCGCTTCATGCGGCGGCACTGGAAGGTGTAGACGCTCACCCATTCGAGCTCGAATTCGCGGTCGTCACCGAGCATGGCGCGGATGCGGGGGATGACGCGCTCGGGCTTTTTCTCTTCCTCCGGATCGGCGTCCCAGCCGAGCTGGAAGTCGATGCGCCACACGTCGTCGGCCTGGCGGTGCAGCAATACGGACTGACCGGGGTGAAACGGCGGGTCGAACCAGAACCAGCGCTCCGGCGGGAAGTCGGCCTTCATGACGACGTCGGCGATGAGGAACCGGTCCATGAAGATCTTGCCTTCGATGTCCAGGCCGAGCATGCGCCGGATGGGACTGCGCGCACCGTCGGCGGCGATCAGCCAGTCGCAGGACAGGGCATAGGCCCCGGCGGGTGTCTCGACGCGCACCGTGACGGCGTCTTCGCCGGGCGTGACACCGATCACGGTGCTCTTCCAGCGCAGATCGATGTTGGGTAGCTCGCGGGCGCGGTCGATCAGGTATTCTTCGAGATAGTATTGCTGCAGGTTCACCATGCCGGGACGGTGATGATCCGGCTCCGGCACCAGGTTGAAGCGAAAGACTTCCTCGTCACGAAAGAAGGTGCGGCCGACGTTCCACGACACACCTTTTTGCACCACGCGCTCGCCCACGCCGTAGCGGTCGAGGATCTCGAGCGCGCGCTTGGCATAGCACACGCCGCGCGAGCCGATGCTCACGGTGTCGTCTTCGTCGAGCACCACCACCGGGATGTTGCGCTGCGCCAGATCGATGGCGGCGCTCAGGCCCACCGGCCCAGCGCCGACCACGATCACCGGCACGTGCCGGGTTTGCGGGGAATCCAGCTCGGCTGGACGCACGAACGGGAACTTGGGATACTGATATGTTTTCAGCACGGTTTCCTCCTCCTTTGGCGTGGTCTTCGCCCTCGTCTCTCGCGGGCGCGGCTGCGTGGCCGCGCCTCTGCTTTTCCCGTTTCAGCCTTCTTGCAGCGCGTGCCACATCTGCCGGTCACGCTCGGCGGTCCAGATGCGCGGATCGCGGATGCCGCTCGCCTCGTCATAGGCACGGGTGACATCGAACGGCAGGCAATGCTCGTAGATGAAGACGTGGCCGAACTTCGGGTCCATCACGCTGCGGGTGTATTCCATGGTTTTCTTGAGATCGTAGCCGCGCGCCACCGCCTCCTGGGCGCAGCGATAGAGCGTGGTGACGAAGTCGCGCGTGTATTGGAACCCCGCGCGCACCGCCGCCTCGTCCTTGAGCGCCGGCCCGCGCCCCGGCACCACTTTGGCCGGCTGCAGCGCTTCGAGCCGATCGAGCGTGGCCGGCCAGTCGGCAAGGTAGGCATCGCCCGTATAGCAGGCGGCTTCGGCCTCGATCAGGTCGCCGGAGAAGAGCACGCGCTCCTGCGGCAGCCAGACCGCCGTGTCCCCCTTGGTGTGCCCGGCACCCGGATGCAGGATGCGCACTTCGAGCGAGCCCATCCACAGGGTGATTTCTTCCTTGAAAGTGAGCGTGGGCCAGGTGAGACCGGGGATGCTCTCCACCGCGCGAAAGAGCCGGGGAAAACGCCCGATCTCGGATTCCATGTCCTGCTGGCCGCGCTCGCGGATGAGCTCGTAAGTGGGATAGCTGGCGATGATGTGTTCCAGTCCCTCGTCGCGATAGCCGGAAGCGCCGAGCACGCGCACCGCATGGTAGTGCGTGAGCACAACGTATTTGATCGGCTTGTCGGTGACCTCGCGCACCTTGGCGATCACCGATTTGGCCATCACGGGGGTGGCGGTGGCATCGATGATCATCACCGAGTCGTCGCCGATCACCACGCCGGTGTTGGGGTCACCTTCGGCGGTGTAGGCCCAGGCGTGTTCCGAGAGGCGTTCGAACGAAACCGGTTTCTCTTCGAGGTCGGCCACCGAGGCAAAGGCTTTGGTATTCATGGATCGCTCCTCCTGTCGATGCGTTTTATCTTGGCACGTGATTCATCATGTGTCAATCGATTCGTTTATGGTGAATTTCGATCATGCCAACGTTTCGGGCTATGATTGATGCCCGAAGCGCGTTTGACTACACGAGATCCGCATGGAACGAAACGAACCCCTCGCGCCGGAGAACGGCGTGCGCGAGCGCCGCGGCATCCAGTCGATCGAGGTCGGCGGGGCGCTGCTCGCCGCGCTGGAAGCGCATGGTGCGCCGATGATGCTGCGCGATCTGGCCGCGGCTGCCGGCATGTCCCCGGCCAAGGCCCACCCTTATCTGGTGAGCTTCGGCAAACTCGGCCTGGTGGAGCAGGATCCGCTCACCGGTCGCTACAAACTGGGCCCCTTCGCCCTGCGCCTGGGGCTCACCGCCTTGCAGGGTCTCAATCCGCTGCGTGCGGCCGTGGAAGTCTCCGCCCGCCTCGCCGACGAGACCGAACAGAACGTGGCCATTGCCGTGTGGGGCAACGTCGGCGCCACGGTGGTGGCCATCGAGGAATCGGCCCGCGCCATCCACGTGAACATGCGCCCCGGCACCGTGATGGGGCTGCTCACCACCGCCACCGGCCGCGTCTTCGCCGCCTGGCTTCCTGCGCGCCTCACCCGCCCGCTCATCGAGCGCGAGCTCGAACGTCTCTCGGGCGGGCGCGAGCCTTTGCGTCTGTCGCGGTCCTTCGTCAACGAGACGCTCGAAGAAGTGCGCCGCCACGGCATGGCGCGCGTGCTCGGCCATCCGATCCCGGGCATCAATGCCTTCTCCGCCCCCGTGTTCGACGCCTTCGGGCATCTGACGCTGGCGCTCACCATGCTCGGCCCGGAGAGCCGTTTCGACGCTTCCTGGGAAGGGCCGCTCGCTCAGGCCATGCGCCGCGCCGTCGCCGACATCACCGCGCGCATCGGCGGCAAACCGCCTCAGGCCGAAGAGACCGCCGGAGCGGTGCCAAGCAAGGAGCCCGCCGCATGAGCCCCGCCTACGACTTCGACGCCGCTCCCGACCGCTCAACGATCCCCGGCGAGAAATGGGGGCGCTACGCCGGGCGCGACGTGATTCCCATGTGGGTGGCCGACATGGACTTCGCCGTCGCGCCCGAGATCCGTGAGGCCCTGGCACGCCGGCTCGCGCACCCGGTGTATGGCTACACCGACCCTTGGCCTTCGCTCGTGGAAGCGGTGTGTGCCGGAATCGAGCGCGATCATGGCTGGGCGATCGCCCCCGAATGGCTCGTGTGGCTGCCGGGGGTGATCCCGGGCTTTCACTTCGGCTGCGCCATCGCTCCGGGGGATGTCATCGTCACACACACGCCGGTCTATCCGCCTTTTCTCGCCGCGCCGGCCAACGTCGGCAAGCGCTTGCGCGCGGTCGATCTGGTGTGCGCCAAGGGGCGCTGGGTGCACGACGAGGCGGCCATGGTCGCGGCCTTTGCGCCGGGCGACGTCGGCGCCTTGCTGCTCTGCCACCCGCACAATCCCACGGGGCGGCTGTGGGACGAAAAAGAACTGGCCTGGCTGGCGGAACTCGCGCTCGCCCACGGCGCAATCCTCGTGAGCGACGACATCCACGCCGGGCTGGTGCTCACGCGCAAGCGGCGCCACCGCCCCATCGCCACGCTGGCCCCCGAAGTGGCCGCGCGCACGATCACCCTCTTCGCCCCTTCCAAGACCTGGAACGTCCCGGCGCTGCAATGCGCCTTCGCCGTGATCCCGGACGAGGCGCTGCGTGCACGCTACCGCCGGGCGCTGCGCGGGCGCATCCCCTCTTCGCCCAACCTCTTCGGCCTGGTCGCCACCGAGGCGGCCTACCGCGACGGCTGGGCCTGGCGCGAGGCGCTCCTCGAGTATTTGCGCGGGAACGTGGCGTTTGCCCTGGAGTCGATCCGGGCACTGGATTTACCGGTGGCCGAGCCGGAGGCGACCTACCTCTCGTGGATCGACGTTCGCAAACTGGGGCTCGAGGATGCGGCGGCGCACTTCGAAGCCCATGGCCTGGGGCTTTCCGATGGCGCGGCCTTTGGCGCTCCCGGCTTCGTGCGCCTGAATCTCGGCTGCCCGCGCTCGCGGCTCGCCGAGGGGCTGAGGCGCTTTGCCCGGGCGGTCGAGGCCGCGCGCCAACGGCCATGAGCCTCGCGCCGGAGGTCGTGCTCGGCGGCGCCGCCCAGGGCTGCCTCTACGGCCTGACGGCGCTCTCCCTCGTCTTCCTCTACCGCGCCACCGGCGTGCTCTCCTTCATGCAGGGGGAAGCGATGGCAGCCGGCGCCTACGTGGCGGTGGGGCTTGCGGCCTTGGGTGCACCGCTCGCGCTCGCCGCCCTCGGGGCGATCGCCGCCGGCTACGCCTTCGGGGCGCTCGCGGCGCGCTGCGCCCTCGAACCGGTGCGCACGCGTGCGCCCTGGGTGGCGACGCTCGCCACCTTCGGTCTGGCGCTCGCGCTGCGCGGCGTGCTCCTGAGCCTGCCGGCCGCCACCCAGGGCTGGTACCGTTTCGACTGGGTGGGCGA
>JAQUGB010000055.1 GCA_028684345.1 Tepidiphilus sp.
CACCGTCCATCTGCGCCGCGCCGGTGATCATGTTCTTGACGTAGTCGGCGTGGCCCGGGCAGTCGACGTGCGCGTAGTGGCGCGTCGGCGTCTCGTATTCGACGTGCGCGGTGTTGATCGTGATCCCGCGGGCCTTTTCTTCCGGCGCCGCGTCGATGTCGTCGTACTTCTTCGCCTCACCGCCGTAGTGCTTCGACAGCACCGAGGTCAGCGCCGCCGTCAGCGTCGTCTTCCCATGGTCCACGTGACCGATCGTGCCCACATTCACGTGCGGCTTGGTGCGCTCGAACTTCGCTTTTGCCATCGTATTTCCCCTTGCAAACGTGATAAAGAAAAACCGCTCACTTCCGGCTGTTGATCACCGCCTCGGCAACGGACTTGGGCGCTTCGGCGTAGTGCTTGAATTCCATCGAGTAGGTGGCACGCCCCTGGGTGAGCGAACGCAGCTGGGTGGCATAACCGAACATCTCGGCGAGCGGCACCTCAGCACGAATGGACTTGATGCCACCGGGAAGGTCGTCCATACCCTGGATGACGCCGCGGCGCCCGGAAAGATCGCCCATGACGTTGCCCATGAACTCTTCGGGGGTCTCGACTTCCACCGCCATGATGGGTTCGAGCAACACCGGATTGGCCTTCTTCATCCCTTCCTTGAAGGCGATGGAACCAGCCATCTTGAAGGCATTCTCGTTGGAGTCGACTTCGTGATACGAACCGTCGAAGAGAGTGACCTTGACATCGACCACGGGGAAGCCGGCGAGCACTCCGCTTTGCATCGCCTCTTGTATTCCCTTGTCGACGGCCGGGATGTATTCACGAGGAACGACCCCGCCCTTGATGGCGTCGATGAACTCGTAGCCCTTGCCCGGTTCGTTCGGCTCGACGCGCAGCCAGACGTGACCATATTGCCCCCGGCCGCCCGTCTGCTTGACGAATTTTCCTTCCTGCTCGACTGACTTGCGGATGGTCTCGCGGTAGGCCACCTGCGGCGCACCGACGTTGCAATCGACGTTGAATTCGCGGCGCATGCGATCGACGATGATCTCGAGATGCAGCTCGCCCATGCCGGAGATGATGGTCTGACCGGATTCCTCGTCGGTACGCACGCGGAAGGACGGATCCTCCATCGCCAGGCGCTGCAGCGCCACGCCCATTTTCTCCTGGTCGCTCTTGGTCTTGGGCTCCACGGCGACGTGGATCACCGGCTCGGGGAAGACCATGGATTCGAGCTTGATCGGGGCGCTCGGATCACACAAAGTCTCGCCCGTGGTGACTTCCTTCAGACCCACGGCGGCAGCGATGTCGCCGGCGAGCACTTCCTTGATCTCGTTGCGTTCGTTGGCATGCATCTGCAGCAGACGCCCGATGCGCTCCTTCTTGTTCTTGTTGGCGTTGAGCACCGTGTCGCCAGAGTTGAGCGTACCGGAATAGACGCGCAGGAAGGTGAGCTGGCCGACGAAGGGGTCGGTCATCAGCTTGAACGCCAAGGCGCAGAATTTCTCGTCGTCGGCCGCACGGCGCTCGACGACGTTGCCGTCGAGATCGGTCCCTTGCACAGGAGGGATATCGACCGGCGAAGGCAGGAACTCGACGACCGCGTCGAGCATGCGCTGCACGCCCTTGTTCTTGAAGGCCGAGCCGCACAGCATGGGCTGGATCTCGGTGGCGATGGTGCGCAGCCTGAGCCCCTGGATGATCTTGGCTTCGGGCAGATCGCCGTTTTCGAGGTACTCGTTCATGAGCTCCTCGCTCGCCTCGGCGGCCGCCTCGACCATTTTCTCGCGCCACTCCTGCGCCAGATCCTTCAGCTCGGCCGGGATGTCGCGGTATTCGAACTTGGTACCCAGGGATTCCTCGTCCCAGTAGATCGCCTTCATCTTGATGAGGTCGACCACGCCGGCGAAGGAATCCTCGGCGCCGATGGGGATGACGATCGGTACTGGGTTCGCCTTGAGGCGGGTGCGCATCTGCTCGTAGACCTTGAAAAAGTTGGCCCCCTGGCGGTCCATCTTGTTGACGAAGGCCAGGCGCGGCACCTTGTACTTGTTGGCCTGGCGCCAGACGGTCTCGGACTGCGGCTGCACGCCCCCCACCGCGCAGTAGACCATGCAGGCCCCGTCGAGCACGCGCATCGAACGCTCGACTTCGATGGTGAAGTCGACGTGACCCGGGGTGTCGATGATGTTGAAGCGATGCTCAGGAAACTGCATCTCCATGCCGCGCCAGAAACAGGTGGTGGCGGCGGAGGTGATGGTGATGCCCCGCTCCTGCTCCTGCTCCATCCAGTCCATGGTGGCAGCGCCTTCGTGCACCTCGCCAACCTTGTGGTTGACCCCGGTGTAAAACAGGATGCGCTCGGTGGTCGTCGTTTTGCCGGCGTCGATGTGCGCCGAAATACCGATGTTACGGTAGCGTTCGATAGGTGTTTTGCGTGCCACGTCGTTTCCCGCCAAGAGTTCCAGAATGTCGTTCGTCGAAAACGCAAAAGCGGGCCAGCCTCGACGGGGCCCGCCGCGCCACGGGTTTGCGATCAATAACGGTAATGCGCAAAGGCCTTGTTCGCCTCGGCCATGCGGTGCACCTCATCGCGCTTCTTCATGGCGGCGCCACGCCCTTCGGCGGCCTCCAGCAGTTCATTGGCCAGCCGCTGCGCCATGGACTTCTCGGAGCGTTTGCGCGCCGCATCACGCAGCCAGCGCATCGACAAGGCGAGGCGCCGCGACGGCCGCACTTCCACCGGCACTTGATAGTTGGCGCCACCGACGCGGCGGCTCTTAACCTCGACGACCGGCTTGACGTTTTCGATCGCCGCGCTGAAAACCTGCAGAGGGTCTTTCCCCCCCTTGGCGGCAATCGCCTCAAAGGCGCCATAGACGATACGTTCGGCCACGGATTTCTTGCCCGAGACCATGATCACGTTGATGAATTTCGAGACGTTTTGGTTGCCGAATTTCGGATCCGGCAGAATCTCACGCTTGGGAACTTCACGACGACGGGGCATTTCGACCTCTCGCGATTTCTAGATGACGTTTCGAACCGATCAGGCTTTCTTGGGACGCTTGGCACCGTACTTCGAACGGGCCTGTTTGCGGTCCTTGACGCCTTGAAGATCGAGCGAGCCGCGGACGATGTGGTAGCGCACCCCCGGCAGGTCTTTCACCCGGCCGCCACGGATCAGCACCACCGAGTGTTCTTGCAGGTTATGCCCCTCACCCCCGATGTAGGCGATGACCTCGTAGCCGTTGGTGAGTCGAACCTTGGCGACCTTACGCAAGGCCGAGTTGGGTTTTTTCGGCGTCGTGGTATAGACGCGGGTGCACACTCCACGCCGCTGCGGGCAGGATTCCAGCGCCGGAGCGGCGCTCTTCTCCCGGACGCGGGTACGCGGTTTGCGCACGAGCTGGTTGATCGTCGGCATAGTTTCTTTTCCTTCGTTGGCGATTCGGCGACCCGACTACGATTGGCCGGTTCGATAAACGCGCGATGTTATCTTGAAAAGGGGCGTGCGTCAAGCACACCCCTTCGTTCTCATCCTTCGGCCTGACTCGAGGCGGCCCCGGTCGTGATCTGCGCCCAGGCGCTCTCGGCCGACTGCGCCTGGGTGCGCTGACGACGCGCCCGGTGATGCGCCAAGCCCGTACCCGCAGGAATGAGCCGACCGACGATGACGTTCTCTTTGAGCCCGCGCAGCTCGTCGCGCTTGCCCATGATCGCGGCTTCGGTGAGCACCCGCGTGGTTTCCTGGAAGGAGGCCGCCGAGATGAAGGAGTCGGTGGACAAAGACGCCTTGGTGATACCGAGCAGCACGTTCTCGAATCGCGCCGGGATCTTGCCCTCTTTCTCCAGACGAGCGTTTTCGATCAGCACGTCCGAGCGCTCGACCTGCTCCTCACGCAGGAAACGGCTGTCACCGGGATCGGTGATGACGACGCGGCGCAGCATCTGCCGCACGATCACCTCGATGTGCTTGTCGTTGATCTTCACCCCCTGCAGGCGATAGACGTCCTGCACCTCGTCGATGACGTAGCGTGCGAGCGCCTCGACGCCTTGCAGACGCAGGATGTCGTGCGGATCGACCGGTCCATCGACGATCAGCTCACCCCGGTTGACGACCTGGCCATCGTGCACCAAGAGACGCTTTTCCTTCGGGATGAGAAACTCGTGGGTGGTGCCGTCCGGCTCGGTGAGGATGAGGCGCTGTTTGCCCTTGGTCTCTTTGCCGAACGAGACCGTGCCGGTGACTTCGGCGAGCATGCCGGCATCCTTGGGCGAACGGGCTTCGAAGAGCTCGGCCACGCGCGGCAGACCCCCGGTGATGTCCCGGGTCTTGGCCGATTCTTGAGGAATACGGGCGAGCACCTCGCCCACGCCGACATACTGCCCTTCACGCACCGTGATGATGGCGCCCACCGGGAAAGTGAGCATGAAGGGATGATCGGTGCCGGGAATGCGTACATCGTTGCCCGCCTCGTCCTGTAGGCGAATCTGCGGCCGGCCGATCTTGGCACCGCTGCCGCGCTGCTTGGCATCGATGACCACAAGGGTCGACAAACCGGTGACCTCGTCGACCTGCTTGGCGACCGTGATGCCCTCTTCGACGTTGTCGAACCGCACCGTGCCGGCGTACTCGCTGATGATCGGCCGAGTGTGCGGATCCCAAGCGGCGAGCTTGACCCCCGCCTTGACCACCTGGCCGTCATCGATGTACAAGGTCGCGCCGTAAGGTACCTTGTGGCGCTCGCGCTCGCGGCCGGCATCGTCCAGGATCAACACTTCGGCCGAGCGGGCGATGACGATCTTTTCTCCGCGCTCGTTGACCACGTAGCGCATGTTGGGCGAAAAACGCACCGTCCCGCCAGACTTGGCCTCCACGCCCGAGACCGCGGCCGCCCGTGAGGCGGCGCCACCGACGTGGAAAGTCCGCATGGTGAGCTGGGTGCCCGGCTCGCCGATCGACTGTGCGGCGATGACACCGATCGCTTCGCCGACGTTGACCAGGCCACCACGGCCGAGGTCGCGCCCGTAGCACTTGGCACACACCCCGAAGTGCGTCTGGCAGGTGAGCGGGCTGCGCACCTTGACTTCATCGATCCCCTTCTCGTCGATGAGCGCGACCAGTTTCTCGTCGAGGAGGGTTCCGGCCTCGATGAGGGTGGCCTGCGTGTCTGGATCGACGAGGTCGTCGGTGACGACACGCCCAAGGATGCGGTCGCGCAGCGGCTCGATGACCTCGCCGCCTTCGATGAGGGCCTTCATGGCAAAGCCTTCGTGCGTGCCGCAATCTTCTTCGGTGACGACCAGATCCTGGGTGACGTCGACCAGCCGCCGCGTGAGGTAACCGGAGTTGGCGGTTTTGAGTGCCGTGTCGGCCAGACCTTTACGCGCGCCGTGCGTCGAGATGAAGTACTGCAGGACGTTGAGCCCCTCGCGGAAATTGGTGGTGATGGGGGTTTCGATGATCGAGCCGTCGGGCTTGGCCATGAGGCCGCGCATGCCGGCGAGCTGACGGATCTGGGCAGCAGAGCCGCGCGCGCCGGAGTCGGCCATCATGTAGATGGAGTTGAAGGATTCCTGCTCGATCTCCTTGCCATCTTCGGTGACGATCTTCTCCTTGGCCAGTTGCTCCATCATCGCTTTGGCTACTTGATCGACCGCCGTACCCCAGATGTCGACCACTTTGTTGTAGCGCTCGGCCGCCGTCACCAGACCCGAAGCGTATTGTTGGGCGATTTCCTTGACCTCTTCCTCGGCCTTGCGGATGATCTCCTCTTTCTGCGGCGGAACGAGCATGTCCTTGATGGCAATGGAAATGCCGCCGCGGGTGGCGAGCTGATAGCCGGTAGTCATCAGCTTGTCGGCGAAGATCACCGTGGCCTTGAGCCCGCAATTGCGGTACGCATGGTTGATGAGCTTGGAGATGGTCTTTTTCTTGAGCGGCTGGTCGATGAGCTCGAACGGCAAGCCGGGGGGCAGAATCGAGGAGAGGATCGCCCGGCCGACGGTCGTCTCTCGCCGGGTGATGCGCTCGATCGGCTCACCGTCGGGGCCGAGGTCGTACTCCTTGATGCGCACGGTGATGCGAGCGTGCAGCGATACCACTCCCGTCTCGAAGGCACGCTTGACTTCGGCGACGTCGGCAAACATCATGCCGCTGCCCTTGGCCACGGCCGATTCGCGCGTGGCATAGTAAAGACCCAGCACGATGTCCTGCGAGGGGACGATGATGGGTTCACCGTTGGCAGGCGACAAGACGTTGTTCGAGGCGAGCATCAGGGTGCGCGCCTCGAGCTGGGCTTCGAGCGACAACGGCACGTGCACGGCCATCTGGTCGCCGTCGAAGTCGGCGTTGAACGCCGTACACACCAGCGGGTGCAGCTGGATCGCCTTGCCTTCGATCAGCACCGGTTCGAAGGCCTGGATCCCCAGGCGGTGCAGGGTCGGGGCGCGATTGAGCAGCACCGGGTGCTCGTAGATCACCTCTTCGAGGATGTCCCAGACCACCGGCTCTTGGTTCTCCACCATCTTCTTGGCCTGCTTGATGGTGGTGGCGTAGCCGAGTTTCTCCAGCCGGTTAAAGATGAAGGGCTTGAAGAGTTCGAGCGCCATGAGCTTGGGCAGGCCGCACTGGTGCAGCTTCAACTGCGGACCGACGACGATGACCGAGCGGCCGGAGTAGTCGACGCGCTTACCGAGCAGGTTCTGACGGAAGCGCCCGCCCTTGCCCTTGATCATGTCGGCGAGCGATTTGAGCGGCCGTTTGTTGGGCCCGGTCATCACCTTGCCGCGACGGCCGTTGTCCAGCAGCGAATCGACCGCCTCCTGCAGCATGCGCTTCTCGTTGCACACGATGATGTCGGGCGCCTTGAGCTCGAGCAGGCGCTTGAGGCGGTTGTTGCGGTTGATGACGCGGCGATAGAGGTCGTTGAGGTCCGAGGTGGCGAAGCGCCCGCCGTCGAGCGGCACGAGCGGGCGCAGGTCGGGCGGCAGCACCGGCAGCACCTCGAGGACCATCCATTCGGGGCGCATTCCGGTCTTGTTGAAGGCCTCCAACACCTTGAGCCGTTTGCTGAGCTTCTTGATCTTGGCATCCGACCCGGTGGTCTCGAGCTCGCCGCGCAGCTTCTCGATCTCGCGCTTGATGTCGAGCGTGCGCAGGAGTTCGCGGATGGCCTCGGCCCCCATCATGGCGACGAAATCGTCGCCGTATTCCTCGAAGGCGGCGTGGTACTGCTCTTCGGTCATGAGCTGGCCGCGGTTGAGCGGCGTGAGTCCCGGCTCGATGACGACATAGGCTTCGAAGTAGAGGACGCGCTCGATGTCGCGCAGCGTCATGTCGAGCACCAGGCCGAGGCGGCTCGGCAGGCTCTTCAGGAACCAGATGTGCGACACGGGCGAGGCCAGTTCGATGTGACCCATGCGCTCGCGGCGCACGCGCGCCACGGTCACTTCGACGCCGCACTTCTCGCAGATCACGCCGCGGTACTTGAGCCGTTTGTACTTGCCGCACAGGCACTCGTAGTCCTTGATCGGGCCGAAGATCTTGGCGCAGAAGAGACCGTCGCGCTCGGGCTTGAAGGTGCGGTAGTTGATGGTCTCGGGCTTCTTGACTTCGCCATAGGACCACGAGCGGATCTTCTCCGGCGATGCGAGCCGGATGGTGATCGCGTCGAACTCGTTTTCCTGCGGCAGCGACTGTTTGAACAGGTCGGCGAGCAAGCTAGTGCTAGTCATGGATGAGTTCTCCTGGCGGGATCATTCCGCCTGATCAATAGCGTTCCAGATCGATGTCGAGCGCAAGCGAGCGGATTTCCTTCAACAGCACGTTGAAGGACTCGGGCATGCCGGCGATGATGCGGTGCTCTCCCTTGACGATGCTCTCGTAGACCTTGGTGCGGCCGACCACGTCATCGGACTTGACGGTGAGCATCTCTTGCAGGGTGTAGGCCGCGCCATAGGCTTCCAGTGCCCAGACTTCCATCTCGCCGAAGCGCTGGCCGCCGAACTGCGCCTTGCCGCCGAGCGGCTGCTGCGTCACCAGCGAGTACGGACCGGTGGAGCGCGCGTGCATCTTGTCGTCGACCAGGTGGTGCAGCTTCAGCATGTGCTTGTAGCCCACCGTGACCGGACGCTCGAAAGGCTCGCCCGTCTGACCGTCGTAGAGCGTGACCTGCTCGGTCCCTTCGATGCCGGCGAGCCGGAAAATGGCACCGATGTCCTCTTCCGTGGCCCCCTCGAAGACGGGCGACGCGAAAGGCACGCCTTTTTCGAGGTTGCGCGCCATCTCGAGGAGTTCCTCGTCGCTGAGCTCGCCGAGCGCCTCGCGGTGTCCGCGTTCGTTGTAGATCCGTTCGAGGAACTCGCGCACTTCCTGCACCGCCGCCCGGCGACGCAGCATCTCACCGATGCGCTCGCCCAGCGCCCGTGCGGCACGGCCGAGGTGGGTCTCGAGGATCTGACCGATGTTCATGCGCGAGGGCACGCCCAAGGGGTTCAAGACGATGTCGACGGGGCGCCCGTCGGCCATGAAGGGCATGTCCTCGACCGGGACGATCTTGGAGACCACGCCCTTGTTACCGTGGCGGCCGGCCATCTTGTCGCCAGGCTGCAGCCGCCGCTTGACGGCGAGATAGACTTTGACCATCTTGAGCACACCCGGGGGCAGCTCGTCGCCCTGGGTGAGCTTGCGCCGCTTGTGCTCGAAGGCTTCGTCGAAGGCCTTGCGCATTTTCTCCAGGCCCTCGCGCACGGCTTCGAGCTGGGCAGCGAGCGTCTCGTCCTCAACGCGGATGTCGAACCACTGATGCGGTTCGATCGCATCGAGATAGGCCTCGTCGATCACGCTGCCTTTGGCCAGACGCTTGGGACCGCCGTTGGCCTTCTGGCCGACGAGCAGACGGCGCACGCGCTGGAAGGCATCGCGCTCGAAGATGCGCATCTGGTCGTTGAGGTCCTTGCGATAGGCCCGCAACTGGTCGTCGATGATGGACTGCGCCCGCTTGTCGCGCTCGATGCCTTCGCGGGTGAAAACGAGCACGTCGATGACGGTGCCGCTCATGCCGGTGGGCACACGCAGCGAGGAGTCCTTCACGTCGGAAGCTTTCTCGCCGAAGATCGCCCGCAGCAGTTTTTCTTCCGGCGTGAGCTGGGCCTCGCCCTTGGGCGTGACCTTACCCACCAGCACGTCGCCCGCCTTGACCTCGGCGCCGATGTGGATGATGCCGGATTCGTCGAGCCGGCCAAGCTGCGCTTCGCCAAGGGAGGCGATGTCGCGTGTGATCTCCTCGGGTCCGAGCTTGGTGTCGCGCGCCACGACCGTGAGCTCCTCGATGTGGATCGAGGTGAAGCGATCCTCGGCCACCACGCGCTCGGAGATGAGGATGGAGTCCTCGAAGTTGTAGCCGTTCCAGGGCATGAAGGCCACGAGCACGTTCTGCCCCAGGGCGAGCTCACCGAGGTCGGTAGAGGCACCGTCGGCGATGATGTCGCCGGAAGCGATCACGTCGCCCTTGCGCACGATGGGCCGCTGGCTGATGTTGGTGTTCTGGTTGGAGCGCGTGAATTTGGTGAGGTTGTAGATGTCGACCCCGACTTCGCCCGGAGAGGTTTCGTCGTCATGCACGCGCACGACGATGCGCTTGGCGTCGACGTAATCGACCACGCCGCCGCGGCGCGCGCGCACGACCGTGCCGGAGTCGGCCGCGGCGATGCGCTCCATGCCGGTACCCACCAGGGGTTTTTCCGGGCGCAGGCAGGGTACGGC
>JAQUGB010000056.1 GCA_028684345.1 Tepidiphilus sp.
CTGCTCGATCCTTCCCTATGGATCGCTCGTCATCACCCTCACCGCGCTCGAGATCGTGCTCGGCATCGACAGCGTCATCATGATCGCCGTTCTCGTTAGTCGCCTGCCGCCGGAGCGGCACCCCACCATCAAATGCTCGCGCTGAGCTTTCTCGGGGTGATCGGCGCACTCTTCTTGATCGCCGAGCGTTTCGGTTTGCACGTGCCCAAGGGCTACGTCTATTTCGCCATGGCTTGCTCGGTCGGCGTCGAGATGCTCAACCTCCGCATGCGGCAAAAAATGTCACCAAAACCGGTGAAACTGCATCCGCCGCGCGAAGCGGTACTCACCCGAGAAGACGGGACGAAAAAAGCGACGGCGGCAGAGCAAGCGGCCGGGAAAGCCTCCGCCCCCTTCGCTGATTCAGGGCGCGAGTGCCGCGCTGCGCGGCATGGCGCAGGCCGCTTCGTATTCGCGTGCAAGCCGCTCGACGAGCGTCGCCGTCGACACCACCTCATGGATGAGCGACACGCCGTGCCCCGCGCTCCACACGTCGCGCCAGGCGCGCACCTCCGAACCGATGTCGTGTAGTTTGCCCTTGCCCGAGAGTTGCTGCAGCTTCTCGGGTGTGAGCCCGGCTGCCTCGAGGCTGGGCTGGAGAAAATTGGCATTGACCCCCGAGATCGCGTCGGTATAGACCACGTCGTCGGCACGCGCCTGCAGCAGCATTTCCTTGTAACGCGGCGGCGCCATCGACTCCTCGGTGGCGATGAAACGCGTGCCGAGATAGGCGAAATCGGCCCCGAGCACCTCGGCCGCGCGCACGCCGTAGCCGTCGGAAATCGCCCCGGCCAGGATCAAGGTCCCTTCCCAGAACTCCCGAATCTCGCGCACCAGGCTGAAGGGGCTCTGCGTGCCAGCGTGCCCTCCCGCACCGGCGCACACGGCGATGATGCCATCGACGCCGGCCTCGATCGCCTTGCGCGCGTGCCGCGCCCGGATCACGTCGTGAAAGACGAGCCCGCCGTAGCCGTGCACCGCCTCCACGATGGCCTGCGGATTGCCCAGGCTGGTGATGACGAAGGGCACGCGATGGGCCACGATGCAGGCCAGATCCTCCTGCAGGCGGGAATTGGTGTGGTGCACGATGAGATTGACGCCGTAGGGCGCGCAGGGTCGGTCGGGATGCTCGCGCCGAAAGGCCGCCAGCGCTTCCTCGATGCGCGAAAGCCAGACTTCGAGCTCGCTCGCCGGTCGGGCGTTGAGCGAAGGAAAAGTACCGGCCACGCCGGCCTGGCAGCAGGCGATCACCAGCTCGGGGCCGGAAACGAGGAACATGGGCGCGGCGATCACCGGCACACGAAAACGCCCTGTGAAGGCGGCGGGAACGGGCATGGTCTTCTCCTGAGCGGAATGAAATGTGCCGTTCGATTCTAACATTCGTTCGAAACGGATTTCGAACGATCGTTCATCTCAAATAGCCCCACTGCCGCAGACGCTGCCGGGCATAGGCCGCCGCCTGACCCTGGCCGCCGCTGCGCTGCAGCACGTCGGCGTAGAGGCGCGCCGCTTCCTGCCGCCGCCCCAGCCCCTCGAGCGAGACGCCGCGCAGAAAGGTGATGCCGGCATCCCCCGGCAGCAAGCGGTCGTAGGCCTCCAGCGCAACCAGAGCCTCCTCGTAGCGGCGCTGCTGCAGGGCGGCGGCGGCGAGCACCTTGTGCGCCTGCGCTTCCTGGGGATAGACGGCGCGGGCATGCTCGGCATAGGAACGCGCCTCGTCGAGCCGGCCGCGTGCGAGCAGGATCTGCGCCAGGCGCAGGTTGGCGGCGTAATCGTCCGGCGTGAGTGTGATCGCCTCGCGAAAGTGCTGCTCGGCCTCGGTGAGCTTTTTCTCCCCCATCGCCTCTTCTCCGCGACGGCAACGCTCGATGGTCGGTCGCAGCGCGCGCAACGGTGCCGTGCGGTCCATGAAGCGCTCGCGCTGCACGGGGAAACGCTCGCCGTCGGCGAACTCGGTCTCGGCCAGCCACTGCGCCCGCTGGATCCGCTCCTGCGTCATGGGGTGCGTCGAAAACATCGTCTCGAGCAGCCCGGGCTGGTTCTTTTCTTCTTCGAGCAGCACCTGATGCAAGCGCACCATGGCGCTTGCCGGGTAGCCCGCGAGCACCAGGTAGCGCTGCCCGAGGTAATCCGCCTCCCGCTCCTGTTCGCGCGAATAAGAGGCGAGCAAGGCGCTCGCCCCGAGCGCGCCGCCCTGTACCAGCAGCTGCCCCCACTCGCTCCTGCTCGTGGCCGCATCGAGCGCGGTGAGCGCCACCTGCGCCAGCATCGCCTTGGCCTGCTGCTGCGCCGAGTGGCGCGCGTTGACGTGGCCGATCTCGTGGCCGAGCACTGCCGCGAGCTGCGCTTCATCGTCGAGCCGCACCAGCAGGGCTCGCGTCACACCGACCGATCCGGCGGGGAAAGTGTAGGCATTGAGGTAATTCGCATTCAGGCCCCGATACGAATAGGGCAGGTGCGGCCGGTGGCTCACCGCATGCACCCTCGCGCCCACCTCGCCCACATAGGCATTGACCGACGCCTGCTGGATCGGCCCCAGATCCTGCGAGAACTGCTGCGGCGCCAGCTTCCGGTCGAGCGCGATCTCCTGCGCTTCGCTCATGCCGACGAAGATGGTCTCACCGGTGATGGGCGAAGTGGCGCAGCCAGAAAAGAGCGGCGCGGTCAGGCTTGCGCCCAGCAGCTTGAGCGCCTCGCGCCGCGTCATTGGCCGGCGGCCGGCGGGATCGCACGTCATCCAAGCGCTATCGTGCATTCTGTCCTCCTGCGGCAGGGCTGCGGAATCGGCTATCATCCCGCTCCATGATAGAAGAAATTCCGCCGGACGCGCTGGGGCAGGTGTTCACGCCCGAGCCCGTGGTGCGCGCCATGCTGTGCCTGCGCCGCCGCCGCGGGCGCGTCCTGGAGCCTGCCTGCGGCGATGGTGCCTTCCTGCGCTTTCTCGAACCCGGCGCCCTCGCTTGCGAACTCGACCCGCGCGTGTGTCCGCCGCGGGCGTGCCGCCTCGATTTCTTCGCCCTGCCCGAGCACGAGAAGTTCGCCACCATCATCGGCAATCCGCCCTATGTGCGCCGCCGCGACGTGCTGCCGGAGACCGCCGCGTGGCTCGATAGCCACCTGCTCGACGGGCATGCCAATCTCTACCTGCACTTCATCGAGAAAGCGGTGCGCCACCTCGAACCGGGCGGCGAGCTCATCTTCATCACCCCGCGCGATTTCCTCAAAGCCACCGCCGCCCGGCGGCTCAACCGCTGGTTGCTCACCGAAGGAAGCTTCACCGAAGTGATCGACACGGGCGATGCGCGCCTCTTTGCCGGGGCCGTGCCCAACTGCCTCATCTGGCGCTTCGAGCGCGGCCGGCGGGCCCGCACGCTGCGCTATGCCGAGCTGGGGCGGGAGGCCAGCTGGCAGGAGCGGCTCGCGGCGCTCGCCGCCGTTCTGCCCGCCCCCGAAGACGAGGCCCCGCCGCCGTGGGAAGCGCGCACCGTGCTCGAACACGACGGGCATCTGGCCTTCGTGCGCGGCACGTACCCCCTGCGCCTGTCGCAGATCGCCCGGGTGTGCGTCGGTGCCGTCTCGGGAGCGGACGAGATCTACGCCGACCCGCGCTGGGCGAACCGCGAATTCGTCTGTTCCTCCACCGTGCGCGATGGCCGAACCCGACCCATGCGCTTCGTGCGCCCCGGCGAACCGCCGCCCGTCGAGCTTCTCCCCTTTCGCGAGCGGCTCCTTGCGCGGCGCGTGCGGAATTTCGATGAACATAACTGGTGGGAATGGGGGCGCACCCATCGACAAAGCGACGCGCCGCGGGTGTACGTGAACGGTCGCACCCGCGCCCCGCGTCCCTTCTTCGTCCACCCCTGCCGCGACTGGGACGGCAGCGTGCTGGCGATCTTTCCCCACGATCCGCAGCTCGACGTCGATGCGCTCGCCGCCGCGCTCAACGACGAGGTCCCCTGGGCCGAACTCGGATTCGTGTGCGACGGGCGCTTTCTCTTTTCGCAGCGCAGCCTGGAGCGCGCACCGCTACCCGCTTCCTTTACCCGATTCCTCCCCGGGCAGTGTGACGACGCGGCGTAACCGGTACAATCGCAGACGAACCCTCTGCAAGGATGCCCTTCATGACGGTGCCTCACCTCACGACCGCCCTCACCGGGCCCCTGCTCGCCATCGAGCGCCAGTTCCTCGAAGAACTGCCGGCGATCGAACAATGGTTCCGCGGCGGCTTTTGCGAGCATACGCCTCCTTTCTACGCCTCCACCGACCTGCGCAACGCCGGCTTCAAGCTCGCCCCGGTCGATCTCAACCTCTTTCCCGGCGGATTCAACAACCTCTCCGACGACTTCCTGCCGCTGGCGGTGCAGGCAGCCCAGGTGGCGATCGAACGCGTCTGCCCCGAAGCCAAGCGCCTGCTGCTCATCCCCGAGAACCACACGCGCAACCGCTGGTATCTCCTGAATATCGCCCGCCTGCAGCGCATCCTGCGCCTGGCCGGGCTGGAAGTTCGCATCGGCTCGCTCTTGCCGGAAATCACTGCCCCCACCGAGCTCGAAGCGGCCGAGGGCGAGCGCGTGCTCGTCGAGCCCTTGGTGCGCCGCGGAAACCGGTTGGGGCTCGCCGACTTCGACCCCTGCGCCATCCTGCTCAACAACGACCTCTCGGCCGGCGTGCCACCGATTCTGCGCGGACTCAGCGAGCAGAACGTGATCCCTCCCCTGGTGGCGGGCTGGCACACGCGGCGCAAATCGCACCACGCCGAGATCTACGCCCGCGTCGCCACCGACTTCGCCGAGGCGATCGGACTCGATCCCTGGTACCTCATTCCGGCGCACCGCGTCGTGTCCGGCCTGGATTTCCAGAGCAAGGAAGGGGAAGACCGGCTCGCCGACACCGCCGCCGAGCTCTTCGCCGAAATCCGCGCCGCCTACGCCGCCCGCGGCATCGACCAGGAGCCTTTCCTCGTCGTCAAGGCCGACGCCGGCACCTACGGCATGGGCGTGATGACGGTCAAGGACCCGGCCGAGCTGCGCGAGCTCTCGCGGCGGCAGCGCAACAAGATGGCCAAGGTGAAGGAAGGACTGGAAGTGCACCAGGTGATCGTGCAGGAAGGCGTGCCCACGTTCGAGCGCCTGGGCGAGGCGGTGTGCGAACCGGTCGTCTATATGATCGATCATTACGTGGTGGGCGGATTCTACCGGGTACACACCGAACGCGGCCCCGACGAGAACCTCAACGCGCCGGGCATGCACTTCGAGCCGCTGCGCTTCGCGGCGAGCTGCTCGCTGCCCGACTCGGGCCTCGCCCCCGACGCCGAACCCAACCGTTTCTACGCCTACGGCGTGGTGGCGCGCCTGGGCTTGCTCGCCGCCGCCATCGAGATCGAGGAACTCGTCGCCCGTTTCGGCGCGGAAGGAGATACGGCATGAAACTCGCCTTTCTCGTCGACCCTCTGCCCAAGCTGAAAGTGACGAAGGATTCGTCGATTGCCATGATGCGCGCCGCCCAGGCGCGCGGCCACGAGATCTGGACCTGCCAGCGCGAGGGACTTTGCTGGGAAGAAGGCACCGTGTGGCTCTCGGCCCAGCTCATCGCGCTGACCGACGGTGGAGCCGGCGCCTGGTACGAGGTCGTCTCCGAAGCGCGCGTGCGCGCCGACCAATTCGACGCCCTCCTCATGCGCCAGGATCCGCCCTTCGACTTCGAATACCTCACCGCCACCTGGCTGCTGGAGCGCGCCGAGGCGCAAGGGGCCCGCGTCTGGAACCGGCCGCGGGCGATCCGAGACCATTCGGAGAAACTCTCCATCCTGGAATTCCCGCAGTTTACGCCCGCCACGATGGTGGCGCGCGACCCCGAGCGCATCCACGCCTTCATCGACGCTTTGGGCGACGTGATCCTCAAGCCGCTCGACGGCATGGGCGGAAGCCAGATTTTCCGCGTGCATCGCGAGGACCACAACCGCTACGTGATCGTCGAGACGCTGACGCACCACGGGCACCGTACCATCATGGCCCAGGAATACCTGCCGCAGATCCGCGACGGCGACAAACGGGTGCTCGTGATCGCCGGCGAGGTGATGCCCTATGCGCTCGCCCGCATCCCCAAGCCCGGCGAGACGCGCGGCAACCTCGCCGCGGGCGGACGCGGCGTGGCCGTGCCGCTCACCGAGGCCGAGCGGGAAGTGGCCGAGGCGCTCGCGCCCATCCTGTGGCAGCGGGGGCTTTTGATCGTGGGGCTCGACCTCATCGGCGGACGGCTCACCGAGATCAACGTCACCAGCCCCACCTGCATGGTGGAGATCGCGGCCCAGACCGGCTTCAGCGTGGCCAATGAAGTGATCGCGGCGCTCGAGCGCCTTGCCGCCGCCTGAGCACGGCAGCGCGCCTCACAGCGTGCTGCGTCCCATGCGGCGCAGCACAGCCTTCTCCGCTTCGACCACGGCGAAAGCCGCCAGCGCCCCGACGAGCGCGTAGATCCAAGCAAAGGCATCGAGCGCTTCGGTGCGAAAGAGCATCTGGAACGGAGGGGCATAGACGAAGGCCAACTGCAACAGCGCCAGCACCCCGATCACCGGCCACAGCGCCGGATTGCCCCGAAAAACGTCCACGCTCCAGCCGCTCGCGACGAAGCGTCGGCAGTTGAAGAGATACATCACCTCGGCGCACACCAAGGTATGCGTGGCCGCCGTGCGGGCGAAGTCCTCGCCGAGCTCACGGACGAGGGCAAGGCCGTAAGCGCCATAGCTCAAGAAACAGATCAACGCGCCGATGAAGGCGATGCGCCAGGCCATCGGCCCAGTGACCAAGGGCTCGATCGGCGGGCGCGGCGGACGCTGCATCACGGCCGGCTCCGGCGATTCGAAGGCAACGGCGATCGCCAACGTCACCGCCGTCACCAGGTTCACCCACAGAATCTGCGTGGCCGAGATCGGCAGCGACCAACCCACCGCCAGCGCGATCGCCACGACCAATGCCTGCGCCACATTCGTCGGCAGCACGAAGAGCAGCGCCTTCTTGATGTTGTCGTAGGCCACGCGCCCCCAGCGCACGGCAGCGGCGATGGTGGCGAAGTTGTCGTCGGCGAGCACCATGGCCGAGGCCTGGCGGGCTGCGTCGGTACCGCGCTTGCCCATGGCCACGCCGATGTCGGCCGCCTGAAGCGCCGGCGCGTCGTTGGCTCCGTCTCCGGTCATGGCCACGATGTGTCCCTGCCCCTGCAGCACCCGCACCAGGCGCAGCTTGTGCTCCGGCGCGGCCCGCGCGACGACGTCCGTCTCGGCGATCCGCGCGCCCAGGGCCGCATCGTCGAGTTGCTCGATCTCCGTGCCCGTCAGGGCCGTGTCGGCGCCCAGCCCCAGCATGCCGCCGATGGCCCGTGCCGTCACCGGGTGATCCCCCGTGATCATCACCACCCGGATACCGGCCTCGTGGCACTCGCGGATCGCCTCCTTCGCTTCCGGCCGCGGCGGATCCTCCAGCCCCACCACGCCCAATAGAGCAAAACCGCCGTCGATGTCCTCGTAGCGCAGCGTTTCCTTGGGCTCAGGCAAGCGTTTCCAAGCCAGGGCGATCATCCGCCGCCCCTTGGTCGCTTCCTCCATCAAGCGCTCTTCCCAACTCGCCACGTCGAGCGGCTGTCCATCGGCATCGTAGAGGCAGTGCGCCAGCACCACTTCGGGCGCGCCTTTGAGCAGGATCACGTGGTTGCCGTGATGGTCGCGGTTGAGGGTGGCCATCCAACGCCGCTCGGATTCGAACGGGATCAGATCGACCCGTGGCCAGCAGCCGTACTCGCGCTCCAGATCCAAGCCGGCCTTCAGCGCCATGCTCAAGAGGGCGATCTCGAGGGGATCCCCCTCGCCATGCCAGTTCCCCTCGGCGTCCGTATATAGCGCGGCGTCGTTGCACAGCAGCGCCGCCCGCGCGAGCCGCACCAGGCCGCGCACGCTCTCCGGCGGACGAGGCCGTCCGCCGCGCACGAATTCTCCCTCCGGCTCATAACCCGAACCCGTCACCTCCACGGCATCGTGAGGCAACAACACCGAGGTCACGGTGAGCTCGTTGCGCGTGAGCGTGCCGGTCTTATCGGTACAGATCACCGTCACCGAACCGAGCGTCTCCACCGCCGGCAAGCGGCGCACGATGGCCCGGTGCTGCGCCAGCCGCTGCCCGCCGATCGCCAGGATGATGGTGACGATCGCCGGCAGCCCTTCGGGAATTGCCGCCACTGCGATACCGACCACCGCGAGGAAGATCTCGTCGACCGCCTGCCCCAGCCCCCAATAGGCCCAGGCGAAAAGCAGGGCCGACAGCGCCACGATCACCGCCGCCGTCGCCTGGGCAAATCGCGTCAGGCGGCGGGTGAGCGGCGTCTCCAGTCGCGTGACGGTGGCCACCAGCTCGCCGATGCGCCCGAGCTCGCTGTCCCCGCCGGTGGCCACCACCACGCCCAGACCCTGACCCCGCACCACCGTGGTGCCGCTGTAGGCCATGCATCGCCGCTCGGCGAGCGGCGTCGCCTCATCGACGGGCTCCGGGTTTTTCTCCACCGGCAAGGATTCTCCCGTGAGCGCGGCCTCGTCCACGGCCAACTGGCGCGCGGAGACGAGGCGCAGATCTGCCGGTACCACCATCCCCGATTCGAGAAAAACGAGATCGCCCGGCACCAGTTCCTCGGCAGCGATCTGATGCCGTCGCCCGTCGCGGACCACCACCGCGGTTCTGGCCAGCATCGACTTCACCGCCGCCAACGCCCGCTGCGCCTTGCCCTCCTGAAGCGCGCCCAGCACCGCCGAGACGATCACCACTGCAAAAATCACCACCGCATCGATCCAGTGCTCGAGGTACGCCGTGATCACTCCAGCCACGAGCAGCACATAGATCAAAGGATTGTGAAACTGGCGCAGCAAGCGCAACCACGCCGGATCGGGTGGAGCCTCCGGCAAACGATTCGGACCATGAATGGCCAGACGACGTTCGGCCTCGGCCCGGGCCAGGCCGCGCTGCAGATTCGTCGCCAGCTGCTCGGCCGCCTCCGCCGGCGACTGGGCATGAAAAGGTTTGTTCCTTCGGTGCATGGACGTCATCGCGGAACTCGACACAAAGGGACGGTGCGATGCAGCATACCACGGAGCGCAAGGCCCCCGGCCCTTACACGGCAGAAGAGGCTCAACCGCGTCCGCCCTGCCAGGCAGCGAGCAAGAAATCGCGATAGGGAGCGAGCAGATGGATGGGCACTTCCACCACCGGCCCGCCCAAGGTGGTACCGAGATAGCGCCCCTGCACGGCAGCATCGGCCCCTGGCAGGAGCACTTCCACCGGAGCGTTGGCCTTGAGCCGCAAATTGCGCTGCGACTCGTCGAAAAAAACCGAGCCGTGGGTGAAATTGAGCTGCGCCTCGGTCTCGAGCGGCTCATCGTTGGGCCGAACGCCCCGCACCACGACGGGAGCGAGGCGCACGTCGTTGCATACCTTGAGCGCCTGGGTGCGTATACGCTTCTCCAGCTCGTCTTCGGAGAGAAAAGGCGCATTGCCCACGCGCGCCTCCACTTCGGCAAGCTCCTCGTCGGTGAGGTGCGGCGCGGCGCGCACGAGGAGTTCCTTGGGCAGCATTTTGCCCGGCTCGCGCCGAGGACGCTCGACATCGACCCGATGCTGCAGCTTGTGGACCATGATGCCACCGC
>JAQUGB010000057.1 GCA_028684345.1 Tepidiphilus sp.
GGGCGAGTTCCTGCGCCGCGGCGATGCGGTCGTTCTGCACGGCGGTCACGTCGGTGCCGAGCAGACGCGCGGCTTCCATGGGGTGCGGCGTGAGGATCGCCGGAATCGAGCGTGAGCGCAGGGACTCCTGCAATTCGGCGTCGACGGCCAGGCGATTGAGCCCGTCGGCGTCGAGCACGAGCGGCAGGGGAGCGGGGAGAAGACGCGCGAGCAGGGCGCGGGCTTCGGCCGAGGCGCCCAAGCCCGGCCCGACGACGAGGACGTCGACGCCACGTTCGGGAATCGCGTTTCCCACCATCAATTCCGGATGCACCGGACTGAAGGAGGGGATGTTCGGGTCGAGCGCGCACAACGTCACCTTGCCGGCGCCGGTGGCGAGCGCCGCGTATCCGGCGAGAAAAGCCGCCCCGCTCATGCGCGGCGCCCCGCCTACCACCAGCACGTGGCCGAAACTTCCCTTGTGGGTGTTCTGGCGCCGTGGCCGCAGAGGGCCGGCGAAAGCGTCCAGCCCGAGCAAACGGCCTTGCCCCGGATCGTGGCGCGACGGATCGATGCCCAGCGCGTCGACCATGACTTTGCCGGCCCGATCCGGGCCGTCGAGCGTGTGCAGGCCGGGCTTGTCGGCAAGGAAAGTCGAGGTGAGGTCCGCCGTGAAACAGGGTCCCGTGCAGCGCCCCGTGTCGGCATCGAGCCCGCTAGGCACATCCACCGCCAGTTTGAACGCCGTCTGCGCCAGGCTCCATTCGATCCAGGAAGCATAGGGTTCGCCGATGGGACGCGCAAGACCGATACCGAAGAGGGCATCCACGATCGCCGCCGGAGGGGTTTCGAGCGCTTCCGGTCCGGGCAAGACGACCCCACCGGTTGCCATGAACGCTTCGCGCGCCGCCGCGGCTTCCCCTCCCGATCGCCCTCCGTCGAAGCGACAGATCACCACGGCGCGCCGTCCGAGGGCAAGCAGACGACGCGCCGCGACGAACCCGTCTCCCCCGTTGTTGCCCGGCCCGCACAGGACGCACACCAAACCGCCGGGCGGCACGTGCGCGATCACCGCGCGGGCGACCGCCGCCCCGGCACGTTCCATCAGCGGTGGGTCGGCCAGGGGGACTTCCACCGCCTCGATCGCCCGGATCTCCTGCAGACGGAGCAAAGGGCGGGAAGAAAGGGGCGCAGTGAAAGAGGAAACGAAAGGCATGACGCGGCTCCCGGCTGGAGATCGAATCATGTTAGAATGAAAAACCGTTTTTACCCACCCAATTGCAAGGAACTCGGATGGAAGTCGCCGAACAGACGCCCGCGCAGCAGCCCGTCAATCCGCTCGAGCGTTCGCTCACGCTCGAGATCCCCGTCTCTGAGGTCGAGAAAGAGGCCGAGAAACGGCTCAAGCGTATCGCGCCCACCGTGAAGATGCCCGGTTTTCGTCCGGGCAAGGTGCCCATGCGCCTCGTCAAACAAATGTATGGGAACGAGACTTGGGCCGAAGCGGTGAGTGAGGCGATCGAACGCAGCTTCAACGAATCGGTCGCGCGCGAGGGTTTGCGCGTGGCGGGAAATTTTCGCATCGAACCTGCCGAATCGGCCGATTCGGCCATGCTCGCATTCACCGCCAAGTTCGAAATCTACCCCGAGATCGAACTGGCCGATCTCTCCGAACACACCGTGGAGCGGGTGAACCTCGAAGTCACCGACGCCGAGGTCGACAAGACCCTCGAGCGCCTGCGCAAGCAGCGCGCCACTTGGCGTGAAGTCGAGCGCCCGGCGCAGGAAGGTGATCGCGTCACCGTCTCCTACGTAGCCCGCAAAGACGGCGAAGAAGTCGAAAATGGGCGCATCGAGAACTATGCTTTCGAAATTGGCGCAGGGACCTTGCTTGAGCCCATCGAAAAAGCGCCGATCGGGATGCGCGCGGGCGAGACCAAGACCTTCGAAGTCACCTTCCCCGAAGGTGAAGAGAGCAAGTTCGCCGGCCAAACACTCCAGTTCGAGCTCACGGTGCATAAAGTCGAAGAGCCCGAGCTTCCTGGGGTCGACGCCGACTTCGCCCGTGCGCTCGGCATCGAAGATGGCGACGTGCAGAAACTGCGCGACGAAATCCGCGCTTCGCTCGAGCGCGAGCTCAAGCAGCGACTCGACGCCGATCTGAAAAAACAAGTGTTCGACCTCTTGCTCGCCGCCCACGAGTTTGCCGTCCCAAGTGCGCTCGTCGAACTCGAGGCCGAACAGCTCCTGGAGCGGGCCAAGCGCGATCTGCAGATGCGCGGGTTCGATGCCAACCAGCTCAAACTCTCGCCCGCGTTCTTCGAAGAAGAAGCCCGGCGACGGGTTCGTCTTGGGCTGCTCATCGGCGAAATCGTCAAGCGCCATGAGCTCAATGCCTCGCCGGAGCAGGTGCGGGCGTTCATCGAGGAAATGGCATCCGAATACGAACGGCCACAGGAAGTCGTCGATTGGTATCATGCCGACCGACAGCGACTGGCCGCCATCGAAGCGGTCGTCATCGAAGACAACGTGGTGCAATGGGTTCTGGAGCGAGTTCGGGTTACCGAAAAAACCGTCGACTTCGACGAATTCATGGCCCAGAAACCCGTCTGAGCCGAGCGGCGCGGCTGCGGTGCATTTTTGCCTCGGCCGCGAACTTACCGTCTTTTTTTGCGTCGATTGCTGGCAAGTCGATACGCTGTGTGAGGAATTCATGAAAGAATCGTTTGAGGCGAATACCCCGCTCGGCCTCGGTCTGGTGCCCATGGTGGTCGAGCAAAGCGGCCGAGGCGAGCGAGCCTACGACATCTACTCGCGCCTGCTCAAGGAGCGGGTGGTCTTTCTCGTCGGTCCCGTCGACGATGCGGTCGCGAGCCTCGTCGTCGCGCAGCTCCTCTTCCTCGAGTCCGAAAATCCCGACAAAGACATCCACTTCTACATCAACTCGCCGGGCGGATCGGTCACGGCGGGCATGGCCATCTACGACACGATGCAGTTCATCAAACCCGACGTGAGCACCCTGTGCATCGGCCAGGCTGCGAGCATGGGCGCCTTCCTGCTCGCGGCCGGTGCCAAAGGCAAACGCTATTGCCTGCCCAACTCCCGGGTGATGATTCACCAACCTCTGGGCGGCTTTCAGGGGCAGGCTTCCGACATCGAGATCCATGCCCGAGAGATCCTGAAGATCAAGGCAAAGTTGAATGAATTGCTCGCCTTTCACACCGGCAACGATATCGAGCGCATCGAACGCGATACCGAGCGGGACAACTTCATGAATGCCGAAGAGGCCGTCAAATACGGCCTCGTCGACAAAGTGCTCATTCGTCGCGAGGATATCTGAGTCAACATGGCAAAAAGCAAACGCGGCAACAGCGGCGAATTCTTCTGTTCCTTCTGCGGCAAGAGCCAGCATGAGGTCAAAAAACTCATCGCCGGCCCATCGGTGTACATCTGCAATGAGTGCATCGAGCTGTGCAACGACATCGTTCGCCAAGATCTCGAAGAAGTGCGCGGCGAGGCCGTGGATGCAGCACGGCGTCTGCCCACCCCCAAGGAACTCGTCGACTACCTAGACCAGTACGTCATCGGTCAAGACTACGCCAAGCGCGTGCTCTCGGTCGCGGTCTACAACCACTATAAACGCCTGGCACTTGCTGCTCGCGACGACGAGGTGGAAGTCGCCAAGAGCAACATCCTGCTCATCGGGCCTACGGGTTCGGGCAAAACGCTGCTCGCACAGACGCTCGCGCGCAAGCTCGACGTGCCGTTCGCCATCGCCGACGCCACCACGCTCACCGAGGCGGGCTACGTGGGCGAGGACGTGGAGAATATTCTCGCCCGCTTGCTGCAGACCTGCGACTTCGACGTCGAGCGAGCCCAACGGGGTATCGTCTTCATCGACGAAGTCGACAAGATCACGCGCAAATCCGAGAACCCCTCGATCACGCGCGACGTCTCCGGCGAAGGCGTGCAGCAAGCGCTTCTGAAGCTCATCGAGGGAACGGTCGCCTCCGTGCCGCCCCAGGGCGGACGCAAGCATCCGAATCAGGATTTCATCCAGCTCGATACCACCAATATCCTCTTCATCTGCGGCGGTGCCTTCGACGGGTTGGAGAAGATCGTCGAGCGTCGTACCGAAGCCGCCGGCATCGGGTTCGGGGCAGCGGTGGCAAGCAAGAAAGAGCGCAAGAAATCCGAGTTGCTGCGTCAGGTCGAACCCGACGATCTCGTGCGCTTCGGGCTGATTCCCGAGTTCGTCGGACGCTTGCCAGTGATCGTTCCGCTCGAAGAGCTCGACGAAGAGGCGCTCATGCGCATCGCCACCGAGCCGAAGAACGCCCTCGTCAAGCAATACCGCAAGTTGTTCGAGATGGAGGGCGTGGAGCTCGAATTCACCCCGGGAGCAATCCGGGCGATCGCCCGTAAAGCCATCGAGCGGCGTACCGGTGCCCGAGGCTTGCGCTCCATCATGGAAGACATCCTGCTCGACCTGATGTTCGAACTCCCCAACCTCAGCAGCCAAGGGGTGCACAAGATCCTCATCGAAGAATCCACCGTAACCCAAGGAACCGAGCCGCTCAAGATCGGCAACGAAGAAGCCCACGTCAGCGGTGAAAACTGAGCACTCATGCAGTGATTGCCGCAAACGGCCCGCCCGCGAGGCGCCAAGGGCTCCAGCGAAACCGTTCGAGCTGCTCGAACGGTTTCGCTGTCCTGCGACATGGCGGTGGTTTTCTGGTGCTGGGCTGCAGGCTTCGCCCTGATAGAGCGTTGCCGTACTCCGGTTGGCTTGCCCTGTAACCGCTCACGACGATTCATCGAGGCATTTCTTGGTGTATCGAATGAGCAAGGCGCGATGCCCCGAGTAGCGATGCGCCGGCAGGTCGCTGGCAGCACGTCCCACTACCCCCCTTGATTTTTGCCCGCCAAGCGACCATATTGCAAAGTAGCGATCTCTCGCCTCATCAGGATTTCCACACATGACCGAACTCATCGAAGCCCCGGGTAAAACCCTCGAACACCTGCCGCTGTTGCCCTTGCGCGACGTGGTCGTGTTCCCTCACATGGTCATCCCGCTCTTCGTGGGGCGACCCAAGTCCATCAAAGCGCTCGAGCGTGCCATGGAAAATGGCGGGCGGCTCGCGCTCGCCACGCAGAAAGACGCCGCCAAGGACGATCCCGGAGCGGACGACATTTTCACGCTCGGGTGCATCGCCCACGTATTGCAGATGCTCAAGCTGCCCGACGGCACGGTCAAGGTGCTGATCGAAGGGCGGCAGCGGGCGCGTTTCGATCGCATCCTCGAAGAGGGTGACACCTTCGTCGCTCTGGCTAAGCCGCTGAAAACACAGCCGGGCGACCCGCGTGAGACCGAGGCGCTACGCCGCTCGTTGCTGTCGGCCTTCGAGGAGTACGTCAAGCTCAACCAGAAACTGCCGCAAGAGCTCGTCGCTTCGCTCGCGGCGCTCGAAGATCCCGAGCACCTCACCGACATCATCGCTGCGCATCTGCCGCTGAAGATCGACAAGAAGCAGGAACTGCTCGAAATTCTCGCACTCGTGCCGCGCATGGAGCGCCTGTTGGCGCTGCTCGAAGCCGAGATCGACATTCTCGAAGTCGAGAAGCGCATTCGCAGCCGCGTCAAGCGCCAGATGGAGAAGTCTCAGCGTGAGTTCTACCTCAATGAGCAAGTCAAGGCGATCCAGAAGGAACTCGGCGAAGGTGACGAACAGGCAGAGCTCGACGAGCTCGAGAAGAAGATCAAGGCCGCCGGAATGCCCAAGGAGGTGCAGGAGAAGGCCGAGGCCGAGCTCAAGAAGCTGCGCATGATGTCGCCCATGTCGGCCGAAGCCACCGTGGTGCGCAACTATCTCGACGTGCTCGTGAGCCTGCCGTGGAACAAGAAAACCAGGGTCACGCTGGATCTGACCAAGGCGCAGAAGATCCTCGATGCCGACCACTATGGTCTGGAGAAAGTCAAGGAGCGCATCGTCGAATACCTGGCGGTGCAAAAGCGCGTCGATGTCGTCAAGGCGCCCATCCTGTGCCTGGTCGGTCCTCCCGGGGTGGGCAAGACCTCGCTCGGGCAGTCGATGGCGCGTGCCACGGGGCGTAAGTTCGTGCGCATGGCGCTGGGCGGCGTACGCGACGAAGCCGAGATCCGTGGGCACCGACGCACCTACATCGGTGCCATGCCGGGTCGTATCATCCAGAGTCTCATCAAGGTTGGCGTCAAGAATCCGCTCTTCCTGCTCGACGAAGTCGACAAGATCGGCATGGATTTCCGCGGCGATCCGAGCTCGGCGCTCCTGGAAGTGCTCGATCCCGAACAGAACCACGCCTTTCAGGATCACTACGTCGAGGTCGATTTCGACCTCTCGGAAGTGATGTTCGTGGCCACGGCCAATACGCTCAACATCCCGGCGCCGCTGCTCGATCGCATGGAGGTGATTCGGCTCTCGGGGTACACCGAAGATGAAAAGATCGCCATCGCCGAGCGCTATCTTTTGCCCAAGCAGATGAAAAACAACGGGGTGAAGAAGAACGAGCTCACCGTGACCACCGAGGCGATCCGTGACATCGTCCGCTATTACACGCGGGAAGCCGGTGTGCGCAGCCTCGAGCGTGAGATCTCGAAAATCTGCCGTAAGGTGGTCAAGGGAGTCCTGCTCAAGGCGCTCAAAGCGCCGGTCACCGTGGACTCGGGCGATCTCGAAACTTATCTGGGTGTGCGCAAGTATTCTTTCGGCGTGGCCGAAAAGGAGAACCAGGTGGGACAAGTCACGGGCCTCGCGTGGACCGAAGTCGGCGGCGAGCTCCTTACCGTGGAGGCGGCGGTGATGCCGGGCAAAGGCAAGGTCATCACCACCGGCAAGCTCGGCGAGGTCATGCAGGAATCCATCCAGGCGGCCATCACCGTGGTGCGCAAGCGCGCGCGCAAGCTCGGCATCCCGGAGGATTTCTACGAGAAGAACGACGTGCACGTGCACCTGCCCGAAGGGGCCATCCCCAAAGACGGGCCTTCGGCGGGGATCGCCATCACCACGGCGCTCGTGTCCGCGCTCACCGAAATCCCGGTGCGCTGCGACGTGGCCATGACGGGCGAGATCACCTTGCGCGGCGAGGTGCTGGAGATCGGCGGGCTCAAGGAGAAGCTGCTCGCCGCGGTGCGCGGTGGCATCCGCAAGGTGCTCATTCCCGAGGAGAACGTGAAGGATCTGGCCGAGATTCCCGAGAACGTCAAAGGTGCGCTCGAGATCATTCCCGTGCGCTGGATCGAGCAGGTGCTCGAGCTCGCCCTCGAGCGCAAGCCCGAGCCTTTGGTCCCAGCCAGCGAGCCTCCCGTCGCGACGCCAGTCGTTGCCGCGAGTACCACCACGGGCACAGGCGTGAGCCCAGCGGCAAGCGAATTGCCGCATTGAGCTTCGCCGCGTTTGCCAAGCAAGGTCGGTGATGGTACCATTGCCGGCTCTTGCAGCGGGTGCTTAGCTCAGTTGGTAGAGCGTCGCCCTTACAAGGCGAATGTCGGCGGTTCGAGTCCGTCAGCACCCACCATTCATCCCTTTTCGCTATGCTATCATTGAGCATTCGGTGCATGGGCGAAGGGGCAGGCGATGGTGCAACCAACGTTTCTGGCGCGCAACGTGGGAATGTTGGAACAGGCCATTGCCGCCAAGCTCGCCGTTCTGGGGCTCGATCCCGCCAATGCCAAGCAAATGCGCGATCTCGCCCGCGAGGCCCTTGATACCGACGCTGAGCACCTCACGCAGCATTTCTATTCTTCGACCCTTGAGCCGCGCGTGCGCGCCGAGCTCCTGGGGCTCATCGCCCTCATGTTTCAAACCATGGCTTCGGCAGCGAGCATGGGAGAGGAGCTCCACGGCGGCCCCGTGTGGAAGGCCGTTGCGCGGGCGATCTACGAAGAAGCCGAAGCCCGCGGGCTCATCCCGGGGAAAGGGGGTGAATGATGCAAGATTCCTGTTCATTCTCGTCACGGCTCGAGACGCGTCTGCGCTTGGCTCTGGAAGCGGCCGAGTTGGCGACCTGGGATCTCGATTTCATGCATGAAATCGCCTGGCTCGATGCCCATTGGAGCCGTTGGGTGGGTTTGGGCAACGAGCCCGTCCGCTTGAGTTTTGCCCAATGGCGTTCCTTCGTCCATCCCGACGATTGGCCCAAGGTTCGCTCGGCCCTCATCGATCTGCTCAAAGGAAAAACTGCTATTTATCAGCAGCGTTACCGTATTCGGACACCGGATGGCCGCATCCTGTGGCTCGAAGATCGTGGCCAGGTATGTGACCGCGATCCTACGACGGGACGCGCGTTGCGTGCGATCGGTGTGTCGCGTGACGTGACCCAGGAAGAAGAAAAAATCCAGCGAGATCGCCTCTTGACCGCGGCGCTGCGCCATGCGCCGGTAGGCATCATGATCGCGGCGGCCGACGGTACCGTCGAATGGGTCAATCCAGCGCTCGAGCAGATCACCGGTTATCGTGCCGATCAGCTGATCGGTACGCGTGCTGGACATTTGTTACACAGCGGCTTACAACCAGAATCGTTTTATCGAGAATTATGGGAGACGATCTCTCAGGGAGAGATTTGGCAAGGGCGGGTGCTCAACAAAACGGCAACGGGAGAATTGCGCCACCACGACGTGACGATCGCGCCCGTCACCGACAGAGCAGGGAAGCCTTTGCATTACATCGCCACCTATCGCGACGTCACCGACCAGGTACTGCTCGAGGAGCGGCTCGAGCGCATGGCCATGACCGATCCGCTCACCGAGCTACCCAACCGTCGTGCTTTTCTCGAGGTGATGCAAAAAGAGTTTCAGCGCGTCGTTCGTTCCGGATTCACGATCGATTCCTCCTTTTGCCTCATCGATCTCGATCACTTCAAACGCATCAACGACACGCTGGGGCATGCCGCGGGCGACGCCGTGCTGCGTCATTTCGCCCAGACGATTCGACAAACCCTGCGTCAGATGGACGTCTGTGGTCGGCTGGGGGGAGAGGAGTTCGGTATCCTGTTGCCGCAAACCGACGATCGCGCGGCCACGGCGGCAATCGAACGGCTGCTGCGCACCATTCGCCAAAGCGTCGTCGTCTTCAATGGCCATGCGATCCGCTATACGGTGAGCGCCGGCGGCACGTCGTTCTCGATCAGCGATCGCACGATCGACGACGTGTTCGCACGTGCCGACCGGGCGCTCTATCAGGCCAAAGAGAACGGGCGAGACCACTTGGTTTGGATCGCTCCGGAAGATCGGTAACTTGTCGTTGTCACGAATCGAGGAGAATTCAATGGATTTGTGCGTGATCGGGACCGGCTACGTCGGTCTCGTGACGGGGGCGTGTTTCGCCGAAATGGGCAATGAAGTATGGTGCGTCGACGTCGATGCGGCCAAGATCGAGGGGCTGAAAGCCGGGAAGCTGCCCATCTACGAGCCGGGGCTCGACGAGATCGTGGTCCGCAATTACCGCGAGGGGCGGATGCGTTTCACCACCGATCTGGGCGAGGCGATGGCCGAGTGCGATGTGCTCTTCATCGCCGTGGGCACCCCTCCGCTCGAGGATGGCTCGGCCGACCTGCAGCACGTGCTCACGGTGGCGCGCGACATCGGCCGGCGGCTTACGCGCTACAGCGTGATCGTCGACAAATCCA
>JAQUGB010000058.1 GCA_028684345.1 Tepidiphilus sp.
TGGGGGCGGCGTCCATGAGGTGGGTGCGTCCGGTCTTGACGAGTTCGGCGTATTCCTCGGTCTTGCGCGCCAGCGTGTCGCGCAGCGTCTCCACCGCCGGATAGAGGTGGCGGCGCAGTTCGAGCACCGTGGCCACGTACATCGCCGTGGGGAAGGTGTCGTTCGAGGACTGGCCGCGGTTGACGTGATCGTTGGGATGCACCGGGGATTTACTTCCCAAGGGCTGGCCGGCGAGCTCGTTGGCGCGGTTGGCGATGACTTCGTTGGCGTTCATGTTGCTGTGCGTGCCGCTGCCGGTCTGGAAGACGACGAGGGGGAAGTGATCGTCGAGCTTGCCCTCGATCACTTCCTGGGCGGCGCGTACGATGAGTTCGGCCAGCTCCCGCGGCAATTCGCCTAGTTCGGCATTGGCTTGCGCCGCCGCCTTCTTGAGAATGCCGAGTGCCCGGATGATGGGCAACGGCATGCGGTGGTTCTTCACCCCGATGGGGAAATGCTCCAGCGAGCGCTGGGTTTGCGCGCCCCAGTAGCGGTCGGCCGGGACCCAGACTTCCCCCAGCGTGTCGGTTTCGCGGCGTTTGTCCATGGTTACGGCCTCCAACGGACGGAATCAAATCCATTGTAGTCCGTGGAGTGCGCGTCGTCGTCACGTGACCCGTTCAAGCAACGACCGGGCTGCCTCGCGCACCAAGGGGGAGAGGGAAGGCTCCTCCGTCTGTAGGCACTGCACGAGGCGTTCGCGCATCGTCGGGTGCCAGAATTTTTCCAGATGCTCGGCAATGGCGTGCACGGCGACTTCGCGCTCGGCCTGCGCCGCGAAGAATTCGCCGATCTGATTGGCCATCTCGACCAGTTTGTGCGGCAGGTCGAAAGCAGGCGGCAGGGCATCGATGAAAGGGGGCGAGTCCGCCGCTGCGTCGAGGCGGCGAACCTGCACGGCGGTGACTTTGTACTCGGGGCAGTTCGTGGCCCAGTCGGAGCTGCCGGTGACGAGCGCATTGGTGCGCGATTCCGGGAAATGGAAGGTGGTGAAGACGAGGCCGGGCTGTAGGCGGTCGTCGAGCGCGGCGCGCAGGATCGTCGATCCGACCTGGCTTTCGAGGTGCACGCGGTCACCGTCGGCGATGCCGCGGGCGGCGGCGTCATCGGGGTGGAGGTGCAGCAGGTCGGCGTCGTCCCAGAGGATATTGGCGGTACGCCGGGTCTGCGTGCCGACGTTGTACTGCGTGAGGACGCGGCCGGTGGTGAGGATCAGGGGGAAACGCGCGTCCGGATGCTGTGGGGTCGGGACGTATTCGGTGAGGAGGAACGCGCCTTTGCCGCGCACGAAGCCGTCGACGTGCATCACCGGCGTACCGTCGGGGGCGTCGTCGTTGCAAGGCCATTGCAGGCTGCCGCGCGCCTCGAGCTTAGCGTAGCTCACGCCGCGGAATTGGGGCGTGAGCCGAGCGATCTCGTCCATGATCTCGGGAGGATGCGTATAGGTCATGGGGTAACCGAGCGCCGAGGCGAGCTTTTGCGTCACTTGCCAATCTTCGTATCCGGTCAAGGGGGGCATCACTTGGCGCACGCGGGAGATGCGCCGTTCGGCGTTGGTGAACGTGCCGTTCTTTTCGAGGAAAGAGGCCCCAGGGAGAAAGACGTGGGCGTAGGCAGACGTTTCATTGAGGAAGAGGTCCTGCACCACCACGCATTCCATCGCGGCGAGCGCTGCCCGCACGTGCCCTTGGTTGGGTTCGGATTGGACGAGGTCCTCGCCCTGGAGGTAGAGCCCCTTGAACCGTCCGGCGCGGGCTTCGGCGAGCATGTTGGGCAGTCGCAGTCCCGGCTCGGACGACAGCGGCACGCCCCAGGCGGCTTCGAACAGGGCGCGGGTCGGCGCATCGGAAACGTGGCGGTAGCCGGGGAATTCATGGGGAAAGGAACCCATGTCGCAGGAACCCTGCACGTTGTTCTGACCACGCAGCGGATTGACGCCGACGCCGGGGCGGCCGAAGTTGCCCGTGGCCATGGCGAGGTTGGCGATCGCAATCACGCTCGTGGCGCCCTGCCGGTGTTCCGTGACCCCGAGGCCGTAATAGATCGCAGCGTTGGGCGCGCTGGCGTAGAGGCGGGCGGCCGCGCGGACCGACGCAGCCGGCACGCCGGTGATCGCGGCACTGGCTTCGGGGCTGTGGCGGGGCTGCGCGATGAAGTCGCGCCATTGGGCGAACGCTTCGGGTTCGCAGCGCTCGGCGACGAACGCTTCGTCGACCAGTCCTTCGGTGACGATTACGTGGGCCAGGGCGTTTAGTAGCGCGACGTTGGTGCCGGGCCTGAGCTGCAGGTGATATTTGGCGCGAACGTGGGGGCTACGGACGAGCTCGGTGGCGCGCGGATCGATGACGATGAGACGTGCGCCTTGCCGCAGTCGGCGTTTGAGACGGGCCCCGAACACCGGGTGGGCCTCGGTGGGGTTGGCGCCGATCACGAGGATTACGTCGGCGTGCATCACCGAGGCGAAATCCTGGGTACCCGCCGATTCACCAAGCGTGCGTTTCAGGCCATAGCCGGTGGGCGCGTGACAGACGCGGGCGCAGGTATCGACGTTGTTGTTGCCGAAGGCGGCGCGCACCAGCTTTTGCACGAGGTAGGTTTCCTCATTGGTGCAACGGCTCGAGGTAATGCCCCCGACGGATTCCCGTCCGTATTTTGCTCGTATGCGGGTGAATTCGGAGGCAGCATGGGCGATCGCTTCGTCCCAGCTCACGGCTTGCCAGGGATCGTGGATCGATTGGCGGATCAGCGGCGTGGTGATGCGATCCGGATGGGTGGCATAGCCGAAGGCGAACCGGCCTTTGACGCACGAATGCCCTTCGTTGGCGCGACCGGACTCGGCGGGGACCATGCGGATCACATCCTTGCCCTTCATCTCGGCGGTGAAGGAGCAACCCACGCCGCAATAGGCGCAGGTGGTGACGATGGCGCGGTCCGGCAGCCCTTTCTCGTGCACCGCCGTTTCGTTCAAGGCCGCGGTCGGGCAAGCCTGGACGCAGGCGCCGCAGGAGACGCATTCGGAGTCGCGAAAAGGCTCCGCCTGCCCTGCCGCCACGCGGGTGGCAAAGCCGCGCCCGTCGAGCGTGAGCGCGAACGTACCCTGGATTTCGCCACAAGCACGCACGCACCGGGAGCAGACGATGCATTTATCGGGGTCGAAACGGAAGTAGGGATTGCTCGTGTCCATGGGCGAGGCTCGACCCGGTTCGGGGCGGGCATAGCGCACTTCGCGCACGCCGACGAGCGCCGCCATCTCCTGGAGTTCGCAGTCGCCATTGGCGCTGCAGGTGAGGCAGTCGAGCGGATGCTCGGAGAGGTAGAGTTCCATCACGCCCCGCCGCAGCCGCGCCAGGGTCTCGGTTTGCGTCTGCACCCGCATGCCCTCGGCGACCGGCGTGGTGCAGGAGGCCGGTTTGCCGCGCACCCCCTCGATCTGCACCAGGCACAGCCGACAAGAACCATAGGGTTCGAGGCGGTCGCAGGCGCACAGCCGTGGGATGCGCAGACCCAGCCGGTCGGCGGCTTGCAGGATGGTCGTGCCCGCAGGGACCCGGATCGAGAACCCATCGATCGAGAGCGTGACCTGGGACGGGGTAGTTTCCTCGGCTGGCAGAAAAGGCATTGGAGGTCTCCAGGACGGCCGGACGTGGCCTAGCCCAGCCTACTGCGGGCAGCGGCGGCCGTGAAATCTTCGGGGAAGTGCTCCAAGGCGCTGAGCACCGGATAAGGCGTCATGCCACCCAGGGCGCAGAGCGATCCCAGGCGCATCGTCTCGCCGAGGTCGCGCAACAGGGCGACCTTGGTCTCCACCTGGCGGCCCGCGAGCACATCGTCCATCACTTCGACGCCGCGGGTCGAACCGAGGCGGCAGGGCGTGCATTTACCGCACGATTCGGCGGCACAGAACGCCAGTGCGTGCCGCGCCATCCGGGCCATGTCGACGGTGTCGTCGAACGCCACGATGCTGCCGTGTCCGAGAACCGCGCCCTGGGCGGCGAAGACTTCGTAGTCGAGGGGGAGGTCGAAGTGCGCGGCCGGTACATAGGCACCGAGCGGGCCACCGACTTGCACGGCGCGCAGCGGCCGCCCCGTGGCCGAACCGCCGCCATAGTCGTAGAGGATCTCGCGCAGACTGATGCCAAAAGGTTGTTCGATGAGACCTGGCCGGGCGATGTTGCCCGCGAGCTGGATCGGCAGCGTGCCGCGCGACCGGGCGGTACCGAGCCGTTGGTAGGCTTCGGCCCCTTCGGCGAGGATGTAAGGGACGGTGGCAAGCGTCAGGACGTTATTGACGAGCGTGGGTTGGTCGAAGAGACCGCGCAGCGCCGGCAGCGGCGGTTTGCTGCGCACCATGCCGCGCTTGCCTTCGAGGCTCTCGAGTAGCGCCGTCTCCTCGCCGCAGACATAGGCCCCGGCGCCGAGTCGGACTTCCACATCGAAGCGTTTGCCGCTGCCGGCGACGTCCGCGCCCAGATAGCCGGCGCGGTAGGCGGTAGCGAGGGCGCGCTCCAACGTAGCGTGGGCGTGCGGATATTCGACGCGCAGGTAGATATAGCCTTGGGTCGCGCCAATGGCGAGCGCGGCGATGGTCATCCCTTCGATCAAGGCGAAGGGATCGCCTTCCATGATCAGCCGATCGGCGAAACTGCCGGAATCCCCCTCGTCGGCATTGGCGACGACGTATTTGACGTTTCCCGGAGCCTCACGGACCGTGTTCCACTTGATGCCGGCAGGAAAGGCCGCGCCGCCGCGTCCGCGCAGGCCGGACGCGGTGATCGCCGCGACGATTTCCTCCGGGGCGTGTTCAAGCGCACGGTGCAGGCCACGATAGCCGCCGTGGGCGAGATAATCGTCGAGATCGAGCGGATCGATGAGTCCGATCCGGGCGCACGTCAGTCGCTGCTGACTTTGCAGGTAGGGGATCTGCTCGATGGGTCCGAGTCGGGTTGGGTGCGCCCCTCCTGCGAGAAATCCCGCATCGAAGAGCTCCGGGACGTCTTGCGCTTGTACTGGCCCATAGGCGATGCGTCCAGCGGGCGTGGCGACTTCGACCAAAGGTTCGAGCCAGAACAGACCGCGCGAGCCGTTGCGCATCAGCCGCAGGTCGACCCCGCGCTGCGCGGCTTCGCGTTGAATCGCCTCGGCGAGCGCCTCGGCCCCCACGGCCAGTGCGCTCGAATCCCGCGGCACATAGACGGTCACGCTCATACCAACCCCTTCTCGCGCAAGAGTTCGTCCAGGCGCGCCGGCGTCATACGCCCGTAGACCTCGCCGTCGAACTGCAGGGCTGGGGAGCAGCCGCATTGCCCCAGGCAATACACCGGCTCCAGCGTCACCGCCCCGTCGGCGCGCGTGCCATGGAACTCACAACCGAGCCGTTCCTTGGCATGCTCGGCCAGATGCTCGCCCCCCATGGCCAGGCAGGATTCGCCGCGGCAAATCTGCAGCACGTGCGCCCCGGGCGCTTGCTCGCGAAAATGAGGATAAAAACCGATGACGCCGTGGATTTCGGCACGCGAGCGATCGAGCGCCTTGGCGATCAACGGGACGCTGCCGCGCGGCACGTGACCGAATTCGGCTTGCAGCGCGTGCAGGATGGGCAGCAGCGCACCGGGCCGCTCTTTGTGCGCGTCGATCACGCGCCGGACGGTGGTTTCATCCCACGCCGAAGGGGTCATGCCGCGCTCCACGGAACCAGAAAAGCCAATAATTTCGATTAGAGGCATAAACCGTTTTTGTGTCAAGAGGATGAAGAGATCTCTGCCGAGCGCGGCGGATACCCCGGGGGCTACGCGAATGAGCGGCTCGAGGACATGGCGGCGTTCTCCGATGCTCGGAAGCTGGCTTACCCCGTGCCCCGACCCTTTGTTCAGTCTGGCATCTTGCGCTCTGGGCGTTCTTGTTCTGCAACCGTTAGCGACGGTTGTTCGCGCTGCCGTTATAATGCCCACTGACGGTCGGAGGACACGTGCTGCGCTGCCCTATAGGGGTTTCCCTAGTGGCGCCCGGCCATGGAGATCGCTACACTGCGCGCCTTTGTCAAAGCGCGCCCTGCCGGGAGAGAGGATGTTTCGCCGCCTGCTCGATCGACTCGAAGAATTCACCATCGGCGCTCTGCTGGCCATCTCGACCCTGGTCATCTTTCTGGCCGTGGCGCATCGCTATCTTGCGGGTTTTTCCATCCCTTACCTGCAAGATTGGCTTCTAGGATTCCATTTCGGCTGGGCGCAGGAATTCGCCATGATCTGTGCCGTGTGGATGGCGAAGTTCGGGGCGGCTTATGGCGTGCGTACCGGCATTCACGTGGGGGTAGATCTACTGGTGATGCGCCTGCATGGCGGTGCACGCCGCGCGTGCATCACTCTGGGGCTGCTATGTGGCCTGCTCTTTTGCGGCTTGCTCGTGTGGTACGGTGTGCGTTTGGTATGGGAAAACGGCGCGGCGTACGCCTGGTATACCGGTTTGGGGCGAGATCCTGGGCCCTATTTCGAGGGTCCGCTCACGGCCGATCTGGAATGGCCTTCCTGGATGGTATATCTCGCCATCCCCTTGGGCAGTGCTTTGATGGGCTGGCGTTTCCTCGAAGTCTTGCTCGCCTATTGGCGTGACGGCACCTTGCCGCAGCATCGCGTGGCGCACATTACGGGACTGGATGAGGGCGAGGGGGCGTCGCCCTCGATCAAGCAGGGAGCGAGCCGATGAGCGCCGCCATTCTCTTCGGTATGCTCTTCGTGCTCATGCTGGTGGGCATGCCCATCGGCGTGGCGCTGGGGCTGACGGTCATCACGTATATGGCGTTCTGGACGCCGGTGCCGCTCGAATCCGTAGCCCTGAAGATGTTTACCGGCATCGAGAAATTCGAGCTCCTCGCCATTCCATTCTTCATCCTGGCCGGCACCTTCTTGACGAGCGGTGGGGTGGCGAGGCGTATGATCCGGTTCGCCAATTCCATGGTCGGGCACGTCACCGGCGGCCTGGGGATGACGGCGGTACTCGCTTGCGCGCTCTTCGCGGCCGTTTCGGGATCTTCTCCGGCCACGGTACTAGCCATCGGTTCCATCCTCATTCCGGCCATGCTCAAACAGGGTTATTCGCGCCGTTTCGCGATCGGTACCGTGGCTTCGGCCGGTGGTCTGGGAATCCTCATCCCGCCGTCCATCGTGATGGTGATGTACGCGGTCACGACCAACACCTCGATCGGGGCCCTCTTCATGGCTGGCGTGTTGCCGGGGCTCGTGCTGGTGCTCATGCTCGGGGCCATCACGTATTGGCAGGCAAGGAAACACGGTTTCGCGCGCGAAGCGAAGGTCTCCTGGCGCGAGCGCTGGCAGGCCCTGCGTGAGGCTTTCTGGGGTCTGCTGCTCATCGTCATCGTCATGGGGGGGATCTACGCCGGCATTTTCACTGCCACCGAGGCCGCGGCCATGAGCGCCGTCTATGCCGCAGTGATTGCGCTCTTCGTCTATCGTGACATGAATTGGCGCGATGTACCCCGGGTCTTGGTCGACTCGGCCAACATGTCCTCCATGCTCTTCTTCATCATCGCCTCGGCTTCGCTCTTTTCTTTCATCCTCACCAGCGAGCAGATCCCTCAGATGCTCGCGCAGGCGATCATCGATCTGGGGTTGGGGCCGATCGGTTTCCTGCTGGTGGTCAACGTGCTGTTGCTCCTGGCGGGCAATCTGATGGAGCCCTCTTCGATCATCCTCATCCTCGCCCCCATTCTCTTTCCGGTGGCGGTGGCACTGGGCATCGATCCGATCCACTTCGGCGTGATCATGACCGTCAACATGGAAATCGGCATGATCACCCCTCCGGTGGGGCTCAATCTCTTCGTGGCCAGCGGCATCACCGGCGCCGGCTTGGGCGAGACCTCGCGTGCCGTGATCCCTTGGCTGCTGACCATGCTCGTCTTTCTCGTCTTGGTCACGTACTGGCCGACTTTGTCGCTGGCGTTGCCCCAGGCGCTGGGAATGATGTAAAGTGTGATGACGATTTCGCATCGTCCATTTTCCATGCCATCGGGAGGGAAAACATGAAATTGAAAATGATGATCGGCGCGCTGGCGCTGGTGGCGACGATGGGGGTGGCGCAGGCGGCCGAACCCATCCTGCTCAAATTCAGCCACGTGGTGGCCGAAGATACGCCCAAGGGAAAGGGCGCGCTGAAATTCAAGGAACTGGCCGAAAAATACACCGAAGGGAAGGTCAAGGTCGAGGTCTATCCCAACAGTACGCTCTACAAGGACAAGGAAGAACTCGACGCGCTGCAGATGGGGGCGGTGCAGATGCTGGCGCCCTCGTTGGCGAAGTTCGGTCCTTTGGGGGTGCGTCAGTTCGAGGTGTTCGACCTGCCTTACATCTTCGAGGGCTATGAAGACCTGCACAAGGTAACCTACGGCCCCGTCGGCAAGAAACTGTTCGCCGAGCTCGAGCCGAAGGGCATCAAAGGGTTGGCCTACTGGGACAACGGCTTCAAGGTGTTCTCGGCCAACCGGCCGCTGCGCAAACCCGAAGACTTCAAAGGGTTGAAAATGCGCATCCAATCTTCCAAGGTGCTCGAGGCGCAGATGCGTGCCCTTGGCGCCATCCCGCAGGTGATGGCGTTCTCCGAGGTATATCAGGCCCTGCAGACCGGGGTGGTCGATGGCACCGAAAATCCGCCATCCAATCTCTATACCCAAAAAATGCACGAGGTGCAGAAGTACGTCACCCTGTCGGATCATGGCTACCTCGGCTACGCCGTGATCGTCAACAAGCGCTTCTGGGATGGCCTGCCCGATGAGGTGCGCGCGGCGCTGGAGAAGGCCATGGAGGAGGCCACCGTTTATGCCAATGATATCGCTGCGGAAGAAAATGCCAAGGCGATCGAGGCGGTGAAGGCCGCAGGGACGAGCGAGATCATCACCTTGAGCGCCGAGGAGAAGCTGGCGCTGAAGAAGGCGCTCGTGCCGGTGCATGAGCAGATGAGCGGGCGTATCGGTCGCTCGGTGATCGAGGAGGTCTATCAGGCCACCGGCTTCGATCCCAACTCCTTGCGCTGACGTGGCTGGAACTCAGGGGGCGGAGCGAAAAGAGGAGCCTCCGCCTGCCCCGTCTCGCGGCAAATCGACTGGCCCGGTCACGTTGGCCCTGCGTCGCGTGGCCATCGATACCTACCGCGAAAACGTCGCCTATCTGCACCGGGAATGTTCGGTCGTGCGCGCCGAGGGATTCCAGGCGCTGGCCAAGATCGAAGTAGGGCAGAATGGCGAGCGGCACATCCTCGCCACGCTCAACGTGGTCGATGACGCGAACCTCGTCGGCGTGGCCGAGGTAGGGCTTTCGCTCGAAGCTTTTGCCCAGCTGGGCCTGCCCGAAGGGGCGAAGGTGACGGTGGCGCAGGCCGAGCCGCCGGAATCCATGGGGGCGCTGCGGCGCAAGCTCTCCGGCGAGCGTCTGCGTCCGCAGGAGTTTTTGGGCATCGTTCGGGATATCGCCGAACGGCATTATTCCAAGATCGAGCTCACTGCCTTCGTGGTGGCCACGCACCACAACGAGCTCGATCGCGAGGAAGTGTATTTCCTCACCGATGCCATGACCCAGGTCGGCCGGCGGCTCG
>JAQUGB010000059.1 GCA_028684345.1 Tepidiphilus sp.
CACGTTCACGCCGTGGCTCTCGAACACGAGATCCTGCGGCCCCGCCGCGTCGGCCACGTCGAGCTTGTAGGCAAAGCCCGTGCAACCGGAAGGGGTCACGCCCAGGCGCAGGCCCAGGCCGTGGCCGCGTTTTTCCAGGAGCCGCCGTACCTGCGCGGCAGCGCGTTCCGTCAGGGTGATCGTCATGGTCTTCGTTCCCTTTTCTTGCAATAGATGAAATGACGCGGCTCGCGCGGCGGGGTTCCGCTTCAGCGCTTGCGCAGGGCGAGGATGCGCTCGCGCAGCAGGCGGATCGCCGTGTCGATCTCCTCGGCCGTGGTGAACCGCCCCAGGGTGAGGCGCAATGCGCTGCGGGCGAGCTCCGGCGGCCTGCCGAGGGCGCGCAACACGTAGGAGGGTTCGAGGCTCGCCGAAGTGCAGGCCGAGCCGGCCGACACGGCCAGTTCCTCGCCCAACGACAGGAGCAGGGCATCGCCCTCGATGCCTTCGACCGAAACGTTGAGATTGTGCGGCACGCGTCGCTCGAGGTCGCCATTGACGTGGATACCCGGAAGCTCCAGCAACGCGGCGAGCAGGCGGTCGCGCAATGCCCGGATGCGCGGCACTTCCTCGGCCATTTCTTCCCGCGCGAGCCGATAGGCTTCCCCCATGCCGACGATCTGGTGCGTGGGCAGCGTTCCCGAGCGGAAACCGCGCTCGTGCCCTCCCCCGTGCATCTGCGCCTCCAGCCGCACCCGCGGGCGACGGCGCACGTAGAGCGCGCCGATCCCTTTGGGACCATAGGTTTTGTGGGCGGAGAAGGACATGAGTGAGACGTCGAGTTTTTGCAGGTTTATCACCACCTTGCCAGTGGCCTGCGCCGCATCGACGTGGAAGAGAATGCCGCGCTCGCGGCAGATCGCCCCGATCTCCTCGATCGGCTGGATGACGCCGATCTCGCTGTTGACGAGCGCCACCGACACGAGGAGGGTGTCCGGGCGCAGGGCGCGTTCGAGTTCGTCCAAGTCGACCAGGCCGTTTTCGCGCACCGGCAGATAGGTGGCGGTGAAACCGCGCGCTTCCATCGCCTTGACGCTGTCGAGCACCGCCTTGTGTTCGGTCTGCAGGGTGACGAGATGCCGCCCTTGGTCGCGGTAGAACTCCGCCACGCCCTTGATGGCGAGGTTGTCGGCCTCGGTCGCGCCCGAAGTCCACACGAGTTCGCGCGGCTCGCACCCGACGAGCTCGGCCACGTGGGCACGGGCCTCCTCCACGGCTTTCTCCGCCTCCCAGCCGTAGGCGTGGGTGCGGCTTGCCGGGTTGCCGAAGCGCTCCGTGAGCCAGGGAATCATGGCATCGCGCACGCGGGGATCCACCGGCGTGGTGGCGGCATAGTCGAGGTAGATCGGTCGTCGCTGCATAAAAGATTCCTTTCAATCGGCACACAAGGCCGCGAGGCGCCGCAGCTGGCCCGCGGCCTGCGCGAGCGCGGCGAGAAACCCGTCGATGTCGGCTTCGGTCGTGCTGCGTCCGGTACTCACGCGCACGGCCCCGAGCGCGAGCGCCTCGGGCACGCCCATGGCGAGCAGGCTGCGCGGTGCGCCGGGTTGGGCGCTGGAACAGGCCGAGCCGGTACCCACCGCGAAACCGGCGCGATCGAGCGCACCGGCGAGCGCCGCGCCCTCCAGTCCGGGCAGGGCGAAAAACGTCGTATTGGGTAGCCGCGCTGCGCCGGCGCCGAAGATCACCGCCCCCTGCGCTGCGAGCCCCGCCTCCAGCCGCTGCTGTAAGGCGTGCAGGCGGGCGTGCAAGGATTCCCTGGCTTCGAGCGCTTCGACGAGCGCCGCGGCCATGGCCATCGCGCCCGGCACGTTCTCGGTGCCCGAGCGCCGCCCTGCCTCCTGCCCGCCGCCGGTGAGCAACGGCGCCAATGCCACTTCACGCGCGAGCACGAGGGCGCCGATCCCCGTCGGCGCGCCGAACTTGTGCCCCGAGAGCGTGAGCGCATGCACGCCCAGGGCGCGCCGCGACAACGGCATTTTTCCGACCGCCTGCACCGCGTCGCAATGCACCAGGGCGCCGGCCTCGCGTGCCGCCCGGGCGAGGCTCGCCACGTCCTGGATCACGCCCGTCTCGTTGTGCGCCAGCATCATCGAGACGAGCGCCGGGCGCTCGCGCAGGATGCGCTCGAAGGCGAGCGGGTCGACCCGGCCCTCGGCATCCACAGGGATGTCGACGAAGCGCCAACCGTGCGCGGCGAGGCTTCTTGCCGTTTCGTAGACGCTGGAGTGCTCGACGGCGCTCACGGCGATGAGGCCAGGCTCCATGAGCGCCGCCGCACCGCGCAGGAAGAGCGCGTTGGCCTCGGTGCCGCCGCTCGTGAAGACGATCTCCTCGGGCGCGGTCTCGAGGCAGCCGGCCAGGGTACGCCGCGCCTCTTCGAGCAGGGTACGGGCGCGTCGCCCCGCGGAATGCAGGCTGGAGGGGTTGCCAAGCAGATCAGCATCCAGACAGGACTGCAACACGGCGCGCGCCGCCGCCGCGAGCGGCGCGGTGGCATTCCAATCGAGATAGACGCCACCCGGGGCGAGGGTCATCGCCTCAGCACGCCTCGCAGGCGGCGAGCTCACCCGTCTCATTGGCCTTCTTCTTTTTCGGCCGGCGACGGGAAACGACGCGCTTGATCTCGCCGCGCACCACGGCGCCCAAGGTGACGGAATCGAGATACTCCATCATGCGCACGTTGAGGTTGCTCCAGAGGTGGTGCGTGGAGCAGATGTGGTCGTTCTGACAGTTTTCCTTGCCGCCGCATTGGGTGGTATCGAGCGGCTCGTCCACCGCCTCAACGATCTCGGCGATGGTGATCTCGTCCATCGGCCGCCCAAGACGGTAGCCGCCGCCGGGCCCGCGCACGCTCGAAACGAGGCCCTCGCGCCGCAGGCGGCTGAAAAGTTGCTCCAAATAGGACAGAGAAATGTCCTGGCGCTCGGCGATGGTCGCCAGTGCCACCGGCCCCTTGTCCTGGTGCTTGGCCAGATCCACCATCGCGGTGACCGCGAATCGCCCTTTCGTCGTCAGTCGCATCGTCCATCCTCCCGCTGGATCCTCGCCAGCGTGTCGCAAGCAAAATAACTTACCCGACTGAAAAAGTCAACTATTCGAACGATGCGTCGAAACTATGCACGAGACGCCCGCAAGAGATTGCCATGCCTTGCGAAAGAACGGATAATGTCTTAAAATTGTACAATATAAAGTACAATAAAGGAGCTGCCCTCATGCGCGTGGTGAATTTTTCCGAGGCGAGAAACAACCTCAAGGCCGTGATCGATCAGGTCGTTGCCGATGTCGATTACACGGTCATCACACGCCGGGATGCACCGGATGCCGTGGTGATGTCGCTCGACACCTTCAACGGCCTGATGGAAACCGTCCATCTGCTCAAGTCCCCCGCCAATGCCCTGCATCTTGCACGCTCCATCGAGCAGTATCGCCAGGGACGGGTGAGCCAGTGGGATTTGATCGATGCCGATTGAAGGCAAGCTGCTCGAGCTGACGTGGACTCTGGCCGCTTGGGAAGATTACGAATACTGGCAAAATCAGGATCGAAAAACGCTCCGGCGCATCAATGTCCTGATCAAGGATTGCCTACGTCACCCTTTCGAGGGGATTGGCAAGCCCGAACCCCTGAAGGAAAACCTGTCGGGATTCTGGTCTCGCCGCATCGACGACACACACCGGCTGGTGTACTGCGTCGATGGACGATCCCTCGTGGTGATTGCCTGTCGGTACCATTACCAATAGCAACCTGCTGGTCATTCCACCCAACGTGAAACGCGCTGCGGGTCGAACCCTTGATCCTCGCCGGGCAGATCGGGCAAGGCGATGCCGGCCGCTTCCAGTCGGCGCACGAGCTCGGCGAAGCGCCGGTCGGATTCGACCGCGTGATCGAGCAGCGCATGCAGCGCCTTGGCGAGCGGATCGTCGAGATCCTTGGTGAGCCCGTAGGCGGTGAAACCGATCTCCTCGGCCTTGCGTCGGCGGGCTTCGTCGCGCGATTCCTCGTGTTCCGGCTCGAGGATGCGCGCGAGCGTTCCCACCGCGGTCGCGCCGGCCGGAACCGGCTTGACGACGACCGCGTTCGAACCGATCTTGGCCCCCGCCCCGACGGTGAATCCTCCCAGCACCTTGGCCCCGGCCCCCACCACGACGCCGGCTTCCAGCGTGGGGTGGCGCTTCACGCCGCGATAGAGCGAGGTGCCGCCCAGCGTCACGCCTTGGTAGATGGTGCAGTCGTCGCCTATCTCGGCGGTCTCGCCGATCACCACTCCCATGCCGTGATCGATGAACACGCGCCGGCCGATCGTCGCGCCGGGGTGAATCTCGATGCCGGTGAGCCAGCGCGCGAGATGGCTGAGAAAACGCGCGAGCCAATACCAGCGCCGAGTCCACAGGAAATGGGCCAGCCGGTGCAGCCAGAGGGCGTGCAGGCCCGGATAGCAAGTGAGCACTTCCCAGCGCGAGCGCGCCGCCGGGTCACGTTGCAGGATGCTGTCGATGTCTTCACGCAGGCGTTCCAGCCAGGAGGGCATGGAGGGGTTCCTTTCTCGGGTTGCGCCGCAAGGCGGATCATTTTACGGGATTTTACGCGCCACCGCCTTGAGCATGCCGCGCAGGATGTCGAGCTCGGCACGCTCGAGCCGGGTGCGGGCGAGCAGCCGCCGCAATCGCGCCTCCAGCCGTTTCGGTGCGGCCGGATCGTAGAAGTCGAGCCGCTCGAGCACGGCGAGCCACTGTGCGAGCAGCCCTTCGACCGCCTCGTGCGAGGCGGGAACGAAATCGGGCGCGTCCGCGATGGCGCCCGCCTGAGGCGCAAAGGCTTCGCAGGTGCGGGCGAGCACGTAGCAGGCCACCTGCACCGCCGCCGCGAGGTTGAGCGAGGAATACTCGGGATTGGCGGGAATCGTCGCCGGGAAGGCGCACTGCCACACTTCTTCGTTCGCAAGGCCATTCGTCTCGTTGCCGAAGACGAGCGCAGCCTGCGTGTCGGGTGCGGCCTGCAGCGCCTGCAGCACTTCCCGGGCGCTCTCTTCAGGCGTGCGAAAGGGCTGAACGTACGTGCGCGAGCGCGTGGTGAAGGCCACGCTCACGACGGTTCCGGCGAGCGCTTCGGCGAGCGTCTCCACCACGACGGCGCGCTCGAGCACGTCGACCGCGCCGGAGGCCCGCGCCGCGGCCTCCGCATCGGGAAAACGCCGCGGCGCCACCAAGACGAGCCGGGACAGGCCCATCGTCTTCATCGCCCGGGCCGCCGCCCCGATGTTGCCCGGATGCGAGGGGCGGCACAGCACGACGCGCACGCGGGAAAGCAAGGAAGAAGAATCCATCGGCGTCGTCTTCTCAGGGTTCCGTGATTTTTTGTAATGACGATGACAGTACAGCTTGCTATACTATCACCATCAACCCCAAAATGCGGCGATCACCATGTCAGAAGCCACGCCCCGCGCCAAGCGCGACACGCTCAACCTACGCATCAAACCCGAAGTGCGCGCCCTCATCGACCGAGCCGCGCGGGTGCGCGGCAAGAACCGCACCGACTTCATCCTCGAGGCCGCTTGCCAAGCCGCCGAAGAAGCACTGCTCGATCGGGCCGTGTTTTTGGTCGGCGAAGAAACCTGGAGCGCGTTCCTCGAGCGTCTGGATCGCACCCCCCGCCCGGACGAGCGCCTCCAGCGCACCCTGAACACCCCTGCACCGTGGGATGAACGGTGAGCCTGCGAGCACCCGAAGCGCTCACCGCGCAGCACGACCCGAACGCATTCGATTGCGGCGCAGAATCGCTCGATCGCTGGCTACGCCAGCGCGCCCTGAAGAACCAGGCGAGCGGCGCTTCGCGTACCTTCGTGGTCTGCGAAGGGCTGCAGGTGCGAGCCTACTACGCGCTCGCCGCAGGCGCCGTGGCGCTCAGCGACGCCCCGGCGAGACTGCGGCGCAACATGCCCGATCCCATCCCCATGGCAGTGCTCGCTCGCCTGACGATCGATCGCGCGCTGCAAGGACGAGGTCTCGGTCGGGCACTCGTGCGCGACGCCCTGTTGCGCGTATTCGCCGCCGGCGAGTCCATCGGCATCCGCGGCTTACTCGTCCATGCGATCTCCGAACCCGCCCGGCGTTTCTACCAACACGTCGGATTCGACCCCTCGCCCATCGACCCCATGACGCTCATGATCACGCTCGCCGATCTGCAGGCCAATCTCGGTTGAGCAAAGGACGGGCGTGGAGTGCCTGTCCAGCGTATCTTCCTCATCTCGGTTCAGGCATCGGCAGAGGCTGATCGGTGCCGAGGCGTTCGGCCCATTCCTCGACGGCCCGATGCTCGAGCACCCGCCCCGCATCGACGTCTGCGAGCGCCTCCATCGTGAGGCGATCATTTTCTTCCTCTTGGGCGATCCAAGCCGCAAGCGCTTGTTTCAGGATCCAACCTCAAGAGCGCTCCATGCGCCGGGCGAGATCATCGACTTTTTCGGCCAAGGAAACGGGAACATGAGCCGTCAGAACGCGGGTATCGGTTTTCAGCATTCCCAAACTCTCGAGTTTGATTGAAATTCAATCGACGCGATCGAGTTTAAATCACCCCTGCGGACAACGCAACGCCTGCGAACGAATCGACCGCTTGCCCCGATCGAGAAAATCCATCGGGACGATCGTCTCGATCGCCATCGACGACAAAGGTTTTGCATGGATAATGGAATCTCACTCGAACCCCTCAGGAGACTCCGATGAACGCCCTCTATACCACCCGAGTCACCGTCACCAATGGCCGCAATGGGCATGTCCGCAGCGAAGACGGCCAGCTCGAACTCGAGCTTGCCATGCCCAGGAAACTGGGTGGCACTGGCCAAGGAACCAACCCCGAACAGCTTTTCGCCGCCGGCTATGCCGCCTGTTTCGGCAGCGCTGTGATGCACGTGGCGCGGCAAAAGCGCGTTGCGCTCGCCGACCGCGACGTGAGCATCACCGCCGCAGTCTCTCTCCTATCCACCCCAGAGGGCGGATTCCGTCTCAAGGTCGACCTGGAGGCGGCGCTCGCCGGGGTCGATTCACAGGCGGCGGAAGAACTGGTGCTCGCCGCGCATCAGGTCTGCCCTTACTCCAACGCCGTGCGCGGCAACATCGACGTCACCTTGTCGGTGCGAACGGTCTGAAACGTACGGTCGAGGCCGGTTCCTGATCCGCCGGCCCCGCAGTCCTTTACGGTAAAATTCAAGGTTGGCCCGCAGGGGCGTTTCGCAACCGAGGATTTCGCCGATGATCGTCCACCCCACCCTCAACATCGCCATCAAGGCCGCCCGGCGCGCCGCGGCCATCATCAACCGCGCGGCGCTGCAGCTCGAGCGGCTCACCATCGAAGCCAAGGGGTTCAACGACTTCGTCACCGAGGTCGACCGCTCGGCCGAGGAGGCGATCATCGAGACGATCCGCGAAGTGTACCCGGAACACGCCATCCTCGCCGAGGAATCGGGCGCACTGGCCGGGGAAGGGTTCGAGTGGATCATCGATCCGCTCGACGGCACGACGAACTTCATCCACGGCGTGCCGCAATACGCCATCTCCATCGCCGTGCGCAAGGACGGCATCTTGGAACACGCGGTGGTCTTCGACCCGGTACGCAACGAGCTCTTCACCGCCTCGCGCGGCGGCGGGGCCTATCTCAACGAACGGCGCATCCGGGTGAGCCGCACGGTGAAGCTGCACCAGGCGCTCATCGGCACGGGTTTTCCTTTCCGCGAGTTCCGTCACATCGACACCTACCTGGCGATCTTCCGCGATCTGGCGCAGAAGACCGCCGGAATTCGCCGTCCGGGCGCGGCGGCGCTCGATCTGGCCTACGTCGCTGCCGGCCGTTTCGACGGTTTCTGGGAATTCGGCCTCCAGCCCTGGGACATGGCCGCCGGCGCCTTGCTGATCCTGGAGGCGGGCGGCCTGGTGAGCGATCTCTCCGGCGAAGGCGGCTTTCTCGAGAGCGGCAACGTCGTGGCCGGCACCCCCAAGGTTTTCGTGCCGCTGCTCGGCGTGGTGCGCGAGCATCTCTCGCCCGAATTGTCGCGCTGATCGAACGTTTCAGCCCATGTCCGTGTCGCAAACCTCCGCCGTCGGCGATCTCTCCGCCCACACCCCCATGATGCAGCAATATCTGCGCCTCAAGGCGCAGCATCCGGGGTGTCTGCTGCTCTTTCGCATGGGGGATTTCTACGAGCTCTTCTATGAGGACGCCGAGAAGGCGGCGCGGATCCTCGATCTCACGCTCACCACCCGCGGCCAGTCGGCCGGGGCGCCCATCCCCATGGCCGGCATCCCGTTCCATGCCTTGGAGACGTACCTGGGGCGGCTGATACGCGCCGGGCTGGCGGTGGCCATCGCCGAGCAGCTGGGCGAACCGGGCGCGCAGAAAGGGCCGATGGAGCGCGTGGTGACCCGCATCGTCACCCCCGGCACGCTCGTCGATGCGGCGCTGCTCGACGAACGCAGCGATGCGCCGCTCGTTGCGCTCTTTACCCGCAAGGGGAAGGCGGGCGTGGCGACCTTGACCTTGGCGAGCGGCGACTTCCGCCTGCTGATGTGCGCTGCTGCCGAGCTGGAAGCCCAGCTCGAGCGCCTGCGCCCGGCCGAAGTGCTCGTTCCCGAGGATCTGCCGCTATCGCCAGTGTTGGAGACGGCGCGCGCGCCCGTGCGCCGCCTGCCCGTCTGGCAGTTCGACGCGACGATCGCGCAGCGCCTGCTCACGTCCCATTTCGGCGTGCAGGATCTGGCCGCATTCGGCGTGGAAGCGATGCACGAGCCGGCGCTCGCCGCGGCCGCGGCGCTTTTCGAGTACGTGCGCCAGACGCAGAAGAGCGAGCTCGCCCACGTGCGCGCCCTGCGCCTCGAGCGCGACGACGACTATCTCTGGCTCGACGCCGCCACGCGCCGCAACCTCGAACTCACCGAGACGCTGCGCGGCGAATCCTCCCCTACCCTCTTCTCCACGCTCGACTTCACCCGCACGGCGATGGGCGCGCGCTGGTTGAAGCACGCCCTGCACCATCCGCGACGCGATCCCGCTCCGGCGCGCGAGCGCCAGGCGGTGATTGGAACCTTGATCGAGCAGCCGCGCACCTTTGGCGCCCTTCTCGAGCGGCTCGACGGCTTGGGCGACCTGGAACGGATCGCGGCGCGCATCGCGCTCGGCACGGTGCGCCCGCGTGAGCTGGCGGCGCTGCGCGCCTCGCTACGCCGTCTGCCCGAGCTGAGGGCGTTGCTCGAATCACACCGCGAGGTGCCGCGCCTTGCCGCCTTGAGCGATTCCCTGACGGTACCGCCCGAAGCGCTCACCCTTCTCGAACGCACGCTGGCCGACGATCCTCCGGCGCTGGTGCGCGACGGCGGTGTGATCGCCCCGGGGTTCGATGCCGAACTCGACGAATTGCGCGCCTTGCACAACGATTGCGGCGCCTTCCTGCTCGAACTCGAAGCGCGCGAGCGCGAGCGCACGGGCATCGCGACGCTCAAGGTCGAATACAACAAGGTGCACGGTTTCTACATCGAAGTGAGCAAGACGCATGCCGACAAGGTGCCGGCCGACTACCGTCGGCGCCAGACGATGAA
>JAQUGB010000060.1 GCA_028684345.1 Tepidiphilus sp.
AACGCCAGCGCCGCGCCACGACGGCGCAGGCCGGCAGAGGTAGGATGCCGCGGACTGACTCCATTCATGGCTACTCCTTCCATGCGGGAAAAAAGCCCATTGTACGGGATCGTTCGGGAACAAAACGCCGGCATCGATGGTAAAAAGATTTGATACACTGGCCGAAGACGGTCGCCGTCGAGGGGAACGCAGCATGACGCTCACCGATTTACGCTATCTCGTCGCGCTCGCGCAGGAACGGCATTTCGGTCGCGCCGCCGAGCGCTGCCACGTGAGTCAGCCGACGCTCTCCGTGGCGATCAAAAAATTGGAGCAGCATCTCGGTGTTCTGCTCTGCGAGCGCAATCCCAACGAAGTGAAACTCACCGAGATCGGTCGCCTGGTGGCGGAGCAGGCCGAGCGGGTGCTGCGCGAGGCGCAGCGCGTCGAGGAGATCGCCCAGGCGGGCAAGGATCCCTTGGTAGGGCCGCTGCGGCTGGGGGTCATCTTCACCATCGGCCCTTATCTTTTGCCGCGGCTCATTCCGCTCGTGCATGAGTTCGCCCCCAAAATGCCGCTCATCATCCACGAGGATTACACATCGAAGCTCGCCGAGCAGCTCAAGCACGGCGAGATCGACGTCGCGATCCTCGCTCTGCCCTTCTCCGAGCCGGGGCTCGTCACGCAGCCGGTCTACGACGAGCCTTTCCGCGTCCTCATGCCGGCCGAGCACCCTTGGACGAAGCTCGATCGCATTCCGGCGGCCAAGCTCGCCGAGGAAAACGTGCTGCTGCTGGGGGCGGGCAACTGTTTCCGCGATCAGGTGTTGGAAGTGTGCCCGCAGTGCCTGCGCCACTCCCCGCTGCAGGAAGCGCTCGCCGGAAGTTCCCTGGAGACCATTCGTTACATGGTGGCGAGCGGTTTGGGCGTGACCGTGCTGCCTTCCTCAGCCGCCGACGACGCCTCGCGCATGAACCCGCTGTTGGCGGTACGCCCTTTTACTTCCCCCGAACCCTATCGGCGGGTCGTCCTGGTCTGGCGTGTCACCTATCCGCGCCACGGCGCGATCGACGTACTGCGGCGCGCCATCTTCGAAGCGGATTTGCCCGGCGTGCGCCCGGTAGGCCCCGCGCCGCGCCCTCTGCCTGCGCAGCAGCACGGACCACGTCCGACCGAGGTGGCGCCATGACTCGAAGCGAACGGCACCATCGGCTGCCGCAATTTGTCAATGTCGCGGGTTGTGCGCTATATTGACCTGCGTCAGGTTCATCCGAGGAGAGAAGCATGAGCAAAGGACAAGACAGTACCGCCATCGACATCGGAATCAAGGAAGAAGACCGCAAGAAAATCGCCGAAGGACTCGCCAAGCTCCTGGCCGATTCCTATACGCTGTATTTGGCCACGCACAACTTCCATTGGAACGTGACGGGGCCGATGTTCAACACCTTGCACTTGATGTTCGAGCAGCAATACACCGAGCTTGCCACGGCGGTCGACGACATCGCCGAGCGCATTCGCGCCCTGGGCTATCCCGCGCCCGGCACGTACGCCGAGTTTCTCGAGCTCACCCGGCTCAAAGAGCCCAAGCCCGGCCTCAAGGCCGAAGACATGATCCGCTATCTCATCAAGGGCCAAGAGACGGTGGTACGCACGGCACGCGAGATCTTGCCCGTGGCCGAAAAGGCCGACGACCAGCCCACGCTCGACCTGCTCACGCAGCGCATGCAGGTGCACGAGAAAAACGCCTGGATGTTGCGCAGCCTGCTCGAGTGAGCGACGCGACGCAACGATAGGGCGTCGTAGCAAAATCTCATCGCCGCCCAACACCCATGAAAAAAGCCGGGATCGCCCGGCTTTTTTCATGGCACGACTGAACGTCTGCATGCGGCGTTGCACCCCACCCCCTCCTATCTTTCCCGCAGACCGATCGCTGTGGTTTTTCAGGGATCTCTCCTCGCGTTCCGGTTTTTCGTCTTGCTCGAGACGGGTCGAGTTCGCGTGATTTGTTTTTGTACGAATCATGGAAGTTAGGCTAAAATCAAAGCCTTTTACAGAAGTTAAGGACAGATCGTGACAAATAGTGACACCGTTTCCGGCCGGAGGATCGACAAAGCCCAAGTGCGCGAGTGGTTCGAACTCCCTTTCTTCGAGCTGCTGCATCGCGCTCACGACACCCACCGGCGCCACTTTCCCGGCCAGCGCATCCAGCGCTCGGCCCTGTTGTCGATCAAGACGGGGGGATGTTCCGAAGATTGCGGCTACTGCGCCCAATCGGCGCGCCATCACGCGCACGCGCGCGAGCCTTTACTCGATACGCAGACCATCGTGCGTCATGCAGCGCAGGCCAAGGCGGCCGGCGCCACGCGTTTTTGCATGGGCGCCGCCTGGCGCGCGCCCAAGGACAAAGACCTGGAACGGGTGGCGGAGGCGGTCGCGGCGGTCAAATCGCTGGGTTTGGAGACCTGCGTCACGCTCGGCATGCTCTCGCCCCCGCAGGCTACCCGCCTCAAGGAAGCCGGGCTCGACTACTACAACCACAACGTGGACACTTCGCCGGAGCATTACGGCAAGGTGATCACCACGCACACCCTGAGTGACCGCCTGCGCACGCTCGAGGCGGTACGCGAAGTCGGCATCAAGGTCTGCTGCGGCGGGATCATCGGCATGGGCGAGACGCGCGAGGACCGCATCTCCATGTTGGCGCTCCTGGCCGGTCTCGACCCCCAGCCGGAGTCGGTCCCCATCAACCAGCTCATCCCCATTCCGGGCACGCCGCTTGCCGATGCGCCGCCCGTCGACCCGTTCGAGCTCGTGCGCACGATCGCGGTCGCCCGGCTGGCCCTGCCACGGAGCTACGTGCGCCTCTCGGCCGGTCGCAGCCAAATGAGCGACGAGCTCCAGGCACTGTGCTTCTACGCCGGGGCCAATTCCCTCTTCTACGGGGAGAAACTCCTCACCGCCGGCAATCCGGACGTCGCGCACGACGACGAGCTTCTTGCGCGGCTCGATTTGCAGCCGGAGTGAGATTCATGGAAGCCCCCTCTTTCTTCGCCAAGGAAGCAGGTCAGTGGGAACGCCGCAGCCTCGAGGCCGTCTGGCACCCCTGCACCCAGATGCAGCGCCATCTCCCCGCCGGCAACCCCGACTCTCTACCCCTCCTGCCCGTAGCCCGGGCCGAAGGCCCTTGGTTGTACGGTTTCGACGGACGGGCCTATTACGACGCCATTTCCTCGTGGTGGACGACGCTCTTCGGCCACCGGCATCCTCGCATCGTTGCGGCGATCAAAGAGCAGCTCGATACGCTCGACCACGTCCTGCTGGCCGGCTGCACCCATGCCGCCGCGGTCGAGTTGGCAGAACGGTTGCACACCCTGACGGGAGGGCGACTTGGGCACGCCTTTTTCGCTTCCGACGGGGCGAGCGCCACCGAGATCGCGTTGAAGATGGCGGCCCACTACGCCAGGAACCTGGGCTTTCCCCGCAAGACCGGTTTCGTCTGTTTCGCTGGCGGCTATCACGGGGAGACGATCGGCGCGCTCGGCGTCACCGATGTCCCCCTCTTTCGGCAAGCCTACGAACCCCTGTTGCGCCCCGCGACGATCCTGCCCAGCCCTGATGCCCGCCTCGGCCCCGCAGCGGCCGAGGAGGCGGCCAATGCTTTGCAGCGGCATCTCCAAGATCACGGCGAAGAGGTGGCGGCAGTGATCATCGAGCCATTGGTGCAATGTGCCGGCGGCATGATCATGCATCCGCCGGACTTCCTGCGCCGCTTGCGTCGCCTGTGTGACGAACATGGCGTGCTGTTGATCTTCGACGAGATCGCAGTGGGATGCGGGCGCACGGGGCGCATCTTTGCCCATGAACACGCTGGCGTACATCCCGATCTGCTTTGTCTTTCCAAGGGAATCACCGGCGGTATCCTGCCGCTGGCGGTGGTCCTTGCCACCGATGGGGTGTTCGAAGCCTTCCTCGATGAGCACGTCGAAAGGGGATTCCTGCACTCGCATTCCTACACGGGCAATCCGCTCGCCTGCCGTGCCGCCTGCGCCACGCTGGCGCTGCTCGAGGAATCCAGCATGGAAGAAAGGCTGGAAGCTCTTGGTTCGGCCTTCGAACGCAGCCTGGCGCCGATTGCGGCGCACCACGGCGCCTCACACTTGCGCCGCTGCGGCACCCTCGTAGCCTTCGATCTCGCCGAGGCGGATGAGGGTTTCCCGCGGCGTGCTGCCGTGGCCGCGCTCGAGCATGGCCTGCTGCTGCGCCCTTTGGGGCAGACGCTCTACGTCATGCCGCCTTTTGACACGCGTCCTGAAGAAGTTGCGTTCGCCTGCGAAGCGATTGAGCGCACTTTGGGGGACGTGCTTTGACGCTTTGCACGAACAACGAACCCATGGCCACCTCGAATAACCTACTGCGCAGCCCCATGTACCCTGCGCCGGACGCCCTGTTGCGACGCTGGCTTGCCGAACGGCTCGATTCCGGCTTACTGCGCCGCCTGCGCTGCACCTCCCCTGTCACTTCGAGCGCATGTTTCACCCAAGAGGGGCGACAAAGAATTAGTTTCGCCAGCAACGATTATCTGGGGCTCTCACACCATCCCGTCCTCGTCGAGGCACTGCGCGAAGGAGCCGCGATCTGGGGCGTGGGCGCGGGTTCTTCAGCCTTGGTCGGCGGCTATACGGAAGCGCATGCGGCGCTAGAGGCAGATCTCGCCGAGTTCTTGGGGTTTGCCGCGGCTCGCGTCTTCACGTCTGGGTACGTCGCCAATCTGGCGGTGATCACGGCCTTTTCCCACGAAGCCCCAACGGCCATTTTTGCCGACAAACGGGTGCACGCCTCGCTCGTCGACGCGATGCAGCTCGCCCGTTCCGCTGGTGCCAGGGTTCGCCGTTACCCTCATGGCGATCACTCCGTTTTGTCCCGCTGGCTGGAAGAATCCCAAGAACCCGTGAAGCTCGTCGTCACCGACGGCGTCTTCAGCATGGACGGGGACATCGCGCCGCTCGAGGAGCTTTCGCAGCTTGCGCGAACCCATGGTGCTTGGCTCATCGTCGACGATGCCCATGGCTTCGGCGTGCTCGGACCTGAAGGGCGAGGGAGTTTTGCCGATGCGGGCATGACCCCGCAACCGCATTGGCTGTGGGTCATCACCTTCGGCAAAGCTGCGGGCACAACGGGAGCGGCCATTCTCGGAACGGAAGATGCCATGCTCTGGCTCGATCAAGCCGCCCGAACGCATATCTACACCACGGCGATGCCGCCGGCGCTGGCCCACACCGTGCGTATCGCCTTGCGCCTGGTGCGCGAGGAGAGCGCGCGCCGTGCTCGGCTCGGCGCGCTCATTCGCCGCTGGCGTCAGGGCATGACTCGCGTGCCGGGGATCGAAGTAGCGTGCTCGAACGAGGCGCCGTCGAGGAATCGCACGAATCCCCCTTGCCTTCCGTTTTCTCGTACGCCCATCCAACCCTTGGTTCTGGGATCGCCGGAACAGGTACTCGCCATCGAGCAGAACCTGGCGCAGAACGGTTTCTTCGTCCCAGCGATTCGTCCGCCTACCGTACCTAGGGGTAGGGCCCGTCTGCGCCTTTCCCTGTGCGCCGATCATGACGAGACTATGCTCGAATCCTTGCTCGAAACGCTACGGCGAATCTTCGTTCGGATTCCCTCTCTCGTGCCCCCTCGGCGAGCACACGATGAATGAGCTCAAAACTTACGTCCGCCGCGCATTCACACGACGGCGGACGAGCTATTCCTCCCACGACCGACCCCAGCGCTGCATCGCAGCCCGGCTTGCCGAGCTACTCCCTGCGGTCTCGGAAACACCCGAAGGCTGGATCATCGACGCCGGCTGCGGCGTCGGGCGAGATCTGCCGCTGTTGGCGCAGCGCTTCGGCCGCGAGCGCCTCCTCGCCCTGGATTTCTCCCCTGAGGTGCTCACCCACCTACCAGAACCGGAAATCGCCCGCCTGGCGGCCGATCTCGAATTCGTGCCATTGCCCGACGCCGTCTGCGCCGGCTACTGGAGCAACTGCGCCTGGCAATGGACCTCGCCCCGGCGAACGCTGGCGCAAGCCTGGCGCATCCTCGAGAACGGAGGGTGGCTGTGCGCGAGCATCGTCCTTGCCGGCACGTTTCCTGAACTCGGGCAAGCCTTGAGGGAGGTCGGCGTCACGTTCGCCATGGCACGGCTGCCGGCGCAAGCCGATTGGGAACGATCGTTCGAAGACGAACCGTGGAAAGTATACCATTGGGATGTACGAAGTTTCACCTTTCATTATCCCGACGCCACGGCGCTCCTCCATGCCATTCGCGGCGTCGGCGCCAACCCGACGACGCATTCCGGTTCTCTCGTCTGGACCCCCGGTCGGCGCCGTGCGCTGATCGAAGCCTTGGAACGGCGTCGGACTGCCCAGGGATTGGGATTGAGCTACCGAGTGGGATTCTTGATGGCACGAAAAAAAGAGGCGTAAAACGATGAGGAAGTCTGGAATATGGTTCCTTACCGGCACCGATACGGAAATCGGCAAGACCCACGCCGCCTGCCAGTTGCTTGCGCGAGCGCGCCGCCAGGGATTGCGCGCGGCAGGGATCAAAGCCGTTGCCGCGGGGGTGGATGAAACGGGAGTCAATGAAGACGCCAGGGCACTCGCGGCGGCAAGTAGCGTGCCGCTGCCCTCGACGATACAAAACCCCTATTGTTTCAAAGCCCCCCTCTCGCCGCACCTGGCGGCAGCGCAAGAAGGGAGGGCGGTTGATTTGAACGAAATCGTCGCGGCCGTTGCCGAAGCCCGAATGCACGCCGATCGGGTACTGGTCGAAGGTGCGGGGGGTTTTCTCTGCCCGCTCGGCGAAACGCTTACCATGGCCGATCTGGTACAGGCGCTTGGCGTTCCTGTCATCGTCGTGGTGGGCCTGCGCCTGGGCTGTCTCAACCATGCACGGCTCACGGTAGAGGCGATAGAAAGCAGGCAGCTGATCTTGGCCGGCTGGATCGCCAATTGCATCGATCCGAACATGGCAGCGCTCGAAGGCAACCTCGCAACCCTGAGGCGAACGATTCCGGCCCCTTGCCTCGGCGCGATCGCCCACGGTAGCAGACGCGATGAGATCGGTTGGTTGCGCTGGCCCGACGAAATCGAGATGAAGTGCTAGATCCCCGTCCCGTTTGGCACCACCTGCTGCAAAAACCGGCGAATCTCCTTGACGAAGAAATCCTCTCTACCGCAAAAAGGGGCATGGGCTGCGCCTTCCACGGCCACGAATCGCCCGTGCGCGACGTGTTCCGCAACCCAGCGACCGGCAGCGGGAGGAATCAGCCCGTCTGCCGTGCCGTGAAACACCAGGATGGGGACTTCGAGTCCGGGCAGGGCAGCACGTAGGTCCGTCTCCTCGAGCCAATCCAACCCCGTCGTCAGCACCCTCGTCGAAGGCAGAGTGTCCGCTTCACGCATCAACCGACGGGAAATTTCCTTGGCCAGAAGATCCCCGCGATTGAACTCGACGATGAAACGGCGCAAGGCAGCGGGAGCGTCGGTCCGTACTTGTTCCCGAAAAACCGCAAGCTGCGCGGGCGCCAAACCGAGAGACCATCCGGGACGGCGAATGAAGGAGGGGGTAGGAGAAATGGCCACGACGGCGGAGAAGACATCCGGCGCCAAACGGGCTGCTGCCAAGGCGAGCATGGTGCCCAAGGACCACCCCAAGAGACACGTTCCACGGGGGGCCTCGTTGCTCAAGCGCTGTATCGCCTGTCCGAACGTATCGGACGATCCCGTACGACCATACCCTGGCAGATCGTACCATTGAGCCCCCAACAGCGAGACGAGAGCAGCCAAAGGTCCTCGCCCCAAACCCCAGCCAGGCAGGCATAGGATCGGAGGGGAATCCGATGGCGCGGTTCTCACGACGTCTCGGCGGCCTTGGTCTTCTTGTGGGCGGGGGCGCGTCCTTTCTTCTCCGACGCCTCGCGCGGCTCGAATTCAAAGCCGATCTTGCCGTCGGGTTGGCGCACGAGGTAGGCGGAGAACTTGCGCCGTGTGCGCGCCGACACGAAGCCGGTGAGGAGATCGGTCTTGCCCTTGGAAAGCAGTTTCTTCATCTGCTCCGGCTCGATCGGTTGCTGCAAGATGGTGCGGCCGCTGCGGAAATCGCACGTCTTGTCGGCACCGAGCGACTTGGTGCACACGTAGCTCGTGCCGTGCTCGACCACCGGCGCGCCGCACTTGGGGCACGGCCCGAGCGATTCGCGCTCGGCCAGATCCGCGGGCACTTCCTCCGGCGGTTCGACGGCGAAGGCAAAGGTGGGCTGTTTGGCCTCGTCGAGCACCAGTTCGGCGGCGAACGGCCGCCCCAGTCGGCTGCGAAACCCCTCCAGCGGGCCGATCCGGCCTTGGGTGAGCAGCGCCTCGGCTTCGGGCACGTCGATCTGCCGGCCGGCGATGATCTTCCACATCGACCAGCCGCACTGATCGCATTGGAACGTCTTGTAGGTTTCGCGTACGGTGCCGCCGCATTTCGGGCAGGGAGCCTGCAAGGTGGCGAAGTCGCCGGGCACGGTGTCGGATTCGTGGCGCTTGGCGCGTTCGACGATGTCCTGCGCCATACGCGCGATCGAGGCCATGAACTCCTCGCGCGCGAGCCGCCGTTTCTCCATGAGGGCGAGCTTGTGCTCCCACTCGCCGGTGAGTTCGGGCGAGGTGAGCGCGTCGATCCCCAAACCCTTCAAGAGGGTGATGAGCGAAAAGGCCTTGGCGGTGGGCACGAGCTCGCGCCCCTCGCGCACGAGGTATTTTTCTTCCAGCAGCCCCTCGATGATCTGGGCTCGCGTGGCGGGCGTGCCCAGACCCCGCCCGGCCATGGCCGCGCGCAGCTCTTCGTCTTCGACGAGCTTGCCCGCCCCTTCCATGGCCGAAAGGAGCGTGGCCTCGGTGTAGCGCGCCGGCGGCTTGGTGTGCAGGTCCTTGATCTCGACGGCCTCGGTATGAACCGTCTCGCCGGGGGCGACGGGCACGAGTTCCCCTTCACCCTCGCCGGCGGCCCGTTTGCCGTAGATCTCGAGCCAGCCCGGGGCGACCAGTACCTTGCCTTCGGTCTTGAAGGCGTCCTCGCCCACCCGGGTGATGCGGGTGGTGACGCGGTATTCGGCCGGCGGATAGAAGACGGCAAGGAAGCGCCGCGTGACCAGGTCGAAGATCTTCTGCTCGGGTTCGGACAGCCCTTTGGGCACCACCCCCGTGGGGACGATGGCGAAATGGTCCGACACCTTGGCGTTGTCGAAGATGCGCTTGTTGGGTTTGACCCAGCCTTGGGCGAGGATCTTTCCGGCGAAGGGCTGGTATTCGGACGGCAGCTGCGCCAGCACCTCGCGCACGGTGCCGATCATGTCCTCGGGT
>JAQUGB010000061.1:0-4723 GCA_028684345.1 Tepidiphilus sp.
CACCACCGGCATCGTTCGCCCCTATTCGACGGCCGCGTTTCGCGCGAGCGTGGTACAGGCCGTGGACGTGGCGGTGGCTCAGGGGTGCGACACGGTGGTCTTCACGACCGGGGGGCGCACCGAGAAGTTCGCCATGCGCCAGTTGCCGCATCTGCCCGAGGCGGCTTTCGTGCAGATGGGCGATTTCGTCAAGGCGGCGTTTCGCGCGGCGATCGCCCGGCGCGTGCGCCGCATTTACGTGGGGGCGATGATCGGCAAGCTCACCAAGATGTGCCAGGGCCTGGCGGTGACGCATGCGTGGAAGGCGGAAGTCGACCGCGATCTGCTGGCGCAGGCCGCGCGCGAGGTGGGCGCGCCCGAGGCGGTGGTGGAAGAGATCCGCGCCGCCGAGACCGCCCGTTTCGGCGCCGAACGGCTGGCCGAGCTGGGTCTGGCGGTGCCGTTTCACCGCGCCGTGGCCCAGCGTGCGATCCGCCGCCTGAAGGCGGATCATCCGGGCGAGTACCGGCTCGCGGTACTGGTGTGTGATTTCGAGGGGCAGGCGATCTGCCGGGTGGAAGAAGATGAATGCGCCTGAACGCTGTGCCGTGATCGGCATCCTCGACGACGGCTGGGAAGGTCTGGGAGAGGAGTCCCGCCGGTGCCTGCGCGAGGCCGGGCTCGTGATCGGCGCAGAGCGCACGCTCGCGCTCGTGCGTCCGCACCTGCCGGAAGGCCGCGAATGGCGCGCGCTCGACGGCGCCTTGGCCGAAGTGCCGCGCTGGGTGGCGGAAGCGCTCGGCAGGGGGCGGAAGGTGGCGGTGCTCGCCACGGGCGATCCGCTGTGCTACGGCCTCGCCCCTTGGCTGATCGTCCGCCTGGGAGAAGCGCGGGTGGACGTGTTGCCGGCCGTCTCGACGCTGCAGCTCGCCTTCGCGCGCTGGAAGCTGCCGTGGCAGGAGGTGCGCATCGCCAGTTGCCATGCGCGCGACGCGGGCGAGTGGTCGCCCGACAAGGGTTTCTCGCATCCGCTGTCGCCGGTGCTGCGCGCCGTGGCCCAGGCGAGGCGCGTGGCGGTCTTCACCAGTCCGGAGAACGGGCCGGCGCGCATCGCGCGGGCACTCGTCGCCTGCGGTCATGGTGAAGAGGTGACGTTGCGCGTGGCGAGCCGCCTCTTGCTCGCCGACGAGGCGCTCTTCGGGCCGCTCACGCTGGAAGAGGCGGCGCGAAGGGAGTTTCCCGAGCCCAACGTGGTGCTCATCGAACGCGGAGAGGAGAGGCTGCCGCGCTTCGGTCTGGAAGACGAGGAATACGCCCAGCGGGCCCCGGAGAAAGGGCTCATCACCAAGCAGGAAGCGCGGGCGCTGTCGCTGGCGAAGCTGCGGTTGCGGCCCGATGCTTGCGTCTGGGACATCGGAGCGGGGTCCGGTTCGGTGGGGCTGGAGTGCGCCCGTCTGTGCCCCGAGGGGGAGGTCTGGGCGATCGAGAAGAACGCCGCCGAGGCGGCCAACGCCCGCGAGAACGCCCGCCGCCTGCGCGTGGCCAACTACGTCCTCGTCGAGGGACGGGCGCCGCAGGGTCTGGACGCGTGGCCGGCGCCGGATGCGGTGTTCATCGGCGGATCGGGCGGAGAGCTGCCCGAGCTGATCGCGTTCGCGCTCGCACGGCTCAAGGACGGCGGCCGCCTGGTGATGAATTTCGTGACCTTGGAGAATCTCGCCGCCGCCACGGCGGCGGTGCGTTCTTCAGGTTTTCCGTGGGAGGTGGTGCAGCTGCAGGCGAGCCGCAGCAAGCCCATCCTCGACATGCACCGGCTCGCGGCGCAGAACCCCGTGTGGATCGTGACCGTGGCCAAGGAGGGACGATGAAGCTCATTGGCGTCTCGCTCGGCCCGGGCGATCCGGGTCTCATCACCCGGCGCGCCTGGGAGGCGCTCACGAGCGGCGCCCGCTGGCTCTATCCGGTGAAGCGAAGCGGCGGCGATTCCTACGCCCTCGACATCGCACGCCGCGCGGGCCTTTCCGTGCCCGAAGACGCCGTGCCCCTCGTCTTCCCCATGACGCGCCAAGCGGAAGTGCTCGAGCGCGCCTGGCAACGCGCGGCGCGGCAGGTGATCTCCCTCGCGCAAGAAAGCCCCGAGTTCGTCTTCCTGGTGGAGGGAGATGCCTCCACCTTCGCCACGTTTGGGCATCTGGCCCGCACGCTCGAGGCGCTCGCCCCCGGTTGGGAGATCGAGACCCTTCCCGGCGTGCCCTCTTTCGTCGCCGCGGCGGCCGCGGCCGGCGTGCCGCTCGCCGAGGAGGACGATCGGGTGGCCGTGATTCCGGCCGCCTACGGCATCGGGGTGATCGAACATCTGCTCGACGAGTTCGACACCGTGGTGTTGCTCAAGGTCAAACCCTTGCTCGACGAGATTTTGGCGCTGCTCGCGCGCCGCGGTCTGCTCGAGCAGACGTTTTTTTGCGAGAAAGTCGGCGCGCCCGAGCAGCGCCTCGTCCGGGACGTGGCCACGCTCAGGGGCGAGGCCGTGAATTACCTCTCCCTCATGATCGTGCGCCAGCAGGGCCTGCCGCGCGGCGAGCTGCGGCGCGGTTGCCGCAAGAAACCGCTGGAGGTGCCGTCATGAGATGCGCGGTGGTGGCGATCACCAAACACGGCCTCGCGCTGGCGGGCAGGGTGGCGGCGGCGCTGCCCGGCGCCCGGGTTTTCGCGCCGGCCAAATTCGCCGAATTGGCGCAGCAGGCGGCTCCAGGCAGGGCGCAGTGCTACGAGGGCAAGACGGCCGAGCAGATCCCGGCACTCTTCGCCGCGTTCGATGCGATCGTGGCCGTCGTCTCGCTGGGGGCGGTGGTGCGGCTCATCGCGCCGCACCTGCGCGACAAGGAGCGCGACCCGGCGGTGGTGGTGCTCGACGAGGCGGGGCGTTTCGTCATTCCCGTGCTCTCGGGACATCTGGGCGGGGCGAACGCGCTCGCCGGGCATCTGGCGCTCGCGCTGGGGGCCACGGCTGTGCTCACCACGGCATCGGACGCCCGCGAAACCCTGTGCGTCGATCTGCTCGGGCGCGAGCTCGGCTGGCGCTTCGAGGCGAGCCACGACGAGATCGTGCACTGCAGCGCCGCCGTGGTCAACGACGAGCCGGTGGCGCTGGTGCAGGAAGCGGGCAGTACCGACTGGTGGCGCGGCCATGCCAACGGGCGCAGCGGCCCTCTGCCGGCGAACCTCGCCGTGCTCGATCGGCTGGAGGAGGCCGATCCGGCCCGCTACGCCGCCCTGCTGTGGATCACGCGCGAGGGGCGCGCCGAGGATCACCCCCGGTGGGCGGGGCGGCGCGTGATCTACCGCCCGCCGGAGGAATCATGAAGGTCGCCGCGGGAATCGGCTGCGATCGCGGCACGCCGCTCCTCACCCTGGAGACGGCACTCGCGCAGGCACTCGCAGAAGTTGGCCTTTCGCCCGAAGCGATCGAGCGCCTTGCCAGCATCACCCTCAAGGCCGACGAGCCGGGCCTGCTTGCCCTTGCCGCGCGTCTCTCCCGTCCGCTGCGCTTCTATTCCCCCGAGGAACTGGCGGCAGTGCCGGTGCCGCACCCTTCCGAAGTCGTGCGCCGCCACACCGGCACGCCTTCGGTGGCCGAGGCGGCGGCGCTGCTCGCCGCCGGCGCCGGCATGGAAGCCCTGATCGTGGAAAAACACCGCTACCGCGGCCCCGACGGCCGCAACGCCACCGTCTCGATCGCGAGGATGTCATGAACCGAACCGAGGCCGCCGCCCGCGGCAAAATCTTCCTGGTGGGCATCGGACCGGGCAGCGAGGCGCACATGAGCGCCCGAGCGCGGCAGGCCATCGCCGAGGCCGACACCGTGATCGGCTACGTCACCTACGTCCGCCTGGTGGCGCCGCTCCTCGAAGGCAAGGAGGTGATCCGCAAGTCGATGACCGAGGAGCTCGACCGGGCGGTGGAGGCGCTCGAGCGTGCCCGCCAGGGCAAGACGGTGGCGCTCATCTCGTCGGGCGATGCCGGGGTCTACGGCATGGCCGGGCCGACTTTCGAAGTGCTCTTCGCCGCCGGTTGGCAGCCCGAGGGCGACGTGGCGGTGGAGATCGTCCCGGGCGCCTCGGCCATCAACGCCTGCGCCGCCCTGGTGGGTGCGCCGCTCACGCACGATTTCTGTGCCATTTCGCTCTCCGACCTGCTTACCCCCTGGCCGGTGATCGCCCGGCGGCTCGAGGCTGCTGCCGCCGCCGATTTCGTCGTCGCCCTCTATAATCCCAAGAGCGGACGGCGCACGCGGCACATCGTCGAAGCGCAGCGGCTGCTGCTGCGCCACCGCGCGCCCGATACGCCGGTGGCCATCGTCAAATCCGCCTACCGGCCGAAACAGCGCATCGAACTGACGACGCTCGAGCGCATGGCCGAGGCCGAGATCGGCATGCTCTCGACGGTGCTCGTGGGCAATTCCCGCACCTTCGTGCGCCACGGCCTGATGGTGACGCCGCGCGGCTATGGCGAGAAATACGTCCTGGAAGAGGGCGAACGCCAGGCGCGCGAGGGAGAGCAGGCCGGCCGCTCGCTTTCGAGCGGCCTCGAGGGGTGGCTGCGCGAGATTCGTGCGAGCGGCGAGAGCCCGGCGAGCCTCGCGCGGCGCTACGCCCTGCCGGAAGATTACCTTGCCGCCCTGCTCGCGGAGGAAGATGCCGATGGCTGAAGAAGACGTGACGCGCCACCGCGCGCGCATGCAGCG
>JAQUGB010000061.1:4823-9347 GCA_028684345.1 Tepidiphilus sp.
CCGGCTTCCGGCCACGGCAAGACCACCGTGGTGGCGGCGCTTGCGCGCTGGCATACCCGCCAGGGGCGGCGGGTGCGCGTGTTCAAGTGCGGGCCGGATTTTCTCGATCCGCAGATCCACGAACTCGCCTCGGGCGCCCCTTGTGAGACGATCGACTTTCGCATGGCAGGGGAGGAAGACGCCCGCTGGCGCCTGGCACGTGCGGCACGGCACGCCGATCTCATCATCGTCGAAGGCGTGATGGGGTTGCACGACGGCGAACCCAGTGCCGCCGAACTCGCACGCCGTCTGCATCTTCCCATCCTGCTCGTCATCGATGCGAGTGCCATGGCCGGTAGTTTCGGCGCCGTGGCCTGGGGATTGAAGCACTACCGCGAAGGGGCACCGATCACCCACGTGCTCGCCAACCGCACCGGCAGCGCCATGCACGCGCGGCTGTGCCGCGACACGCTGCCCGAGGACATCGCCTGGGCGGGGCACCTGCCGCGCGACGAGGCCATCGCGCTGCCCGAGCGCCATCTGGGATTGCTGCCCGCGGCCGAGATCGCCGACCTGGAAGCTCGACTCGAGCGCATGGCCGAGGCCATCGGCCAGACCGAGGCCGCGGAGCTGCCGCCGCCCGTCACTTTTCTCCCGGCGGATACGCCCTCGCCCCTGCCGCCGCTTCTTTCCGGCAAGACGGTGGCGGTGGCGCGCGACGCGGCTTTCTGCTTTCTCTATCCGGCCAACCTCGAGACCCTACACGCGCTCGGGGCGCGCACGGCCTTCTTTTCCCCGCTCGCGGACGCCGCCTTGCCGCCGTGCGATGCCGTATGGCTGCCCGGCGGCTATCCCGAGCTGCACGCGGCGGCGATCGCTGCCAACCGCCCGATGGCTGCTGCGCTTGCCGCACACGTACAAGCGGGCAAGGCGCTGCTCGCCGAGTGCGGCGGTATGATCGCCTGCGCCGAGACCCTCGTCGATGCCGCGGGCCGATCCTGGCCGATGTTCGGGCTTCTGCCGGGCCAGGCGTGCATGCAATCGAGGCTCGCCGGCCTTGGCGTGCTGGAAGCGGAACTGCCCGAGGGGCGCCTCACCGGTCACACCTTCCACTATTCCACTTTCGAGACGGAACTCCCGCCGCTTTCCTTTGCCCGCAAGACCCGCGGCGCGGGGGGCGAGGCGATCTACCGCCGCGGCCGGCTCACGGCGAGCTACATGCATTTCTATTTCCCGTCGAACCCGGCGGCGGTGGCGGCGCTGTTGGGGTCGATGAACGGCTGAACGGAGTGCACGGAGACATGCCCCTTTCTTTTCCCCCTTCTCCTCATCGTTTTTCCGAGGCGGAGCGCGAGGCGGTGTATCGCGCCATTGCCGAACGCCGCGACATGCGTCACTTTCTACCCGACCCGGTCGATCCTGAAATACTGTACCGCTTGCTGTGGGCCGCGCATCAGGCGCCCAGTGTGGGTTACATGCAGCCGTGGCGTTTTCTTCGCATCACCGACCGTGCTTTGCGGCAAGATATCCATCGCCTGGTCGAGGAAGAGCGCCGAGCGACGGCCCGGGCCATGGGCGAGCGGAGTGAGGAATTCCTGCGCCTCAAGGTGGAAGGGATCCTCGAAGCTGCCGAGCTCTTCGTCGTCGCCCTTGCTCCGGGGCGGGAGCCGCATGTATTCGGACGGCGAACCCTGCCGGAGATGGATGTGGCTTCGCTAGCCTGTGCGATCCAGAACCTGTGGCTCGCAGCCCGTGCCGAAGGGTTGGGGATGGGCTGGGTGTCGCTGTTCGATCCGCAGCGTTTGGCCGCTTTGCTGCGCATTCCGGAAGGTGCCAAGCCCTTGGCCGTTTTGTGTCTCGGACATGTGGAAGCGTTCTATCCGCGGCCGATGCTGGAAGCAGTCCATTGGGCCAGTCGACGCCCCCCTGCCGAAGTATTCGCCGAGAATTTCTGGCCGAGCGATGCGGCTGGCTGGGGAGAGGATGGGGATTTCACAGCGCCCCGGTGAGGTGCTACGTTCGGCCGCAGCGTTCCACGACGTGTCCGGTTACAATCTCGACGCTTTTCGCTCGGTTGGGGAGAACCATGATGCAGCCCGTCGTTCGCGCCACGCTCGTCGGAGCGGCGCTGGTGATCGTGGCCTGCTCGCTCGTGGCGGATTGGGGGCGCCGGCCGCGCGTCGACGGTCGGGCCGATGAGGAAAGTGCATGAAACGCATGTCATTCCCCGTGCTTTTCCCTTTGCTCGCCGCGGCGAGCTTCGGTTTCCTGGGAGTGGCTTTGGGAGCGTTCGGCGCGCACGCGCTGCGGCCGCACCTTGCCACCGCGCTCTACGAGAACGTGCAAACGGCGGTGTTCTACCAGTTCATTCATACCCTGGCGCTCTTCGCCCTGGGGGTGCTGGGGGCCGTGGGCTGGAGGAACCGGGCCTTGAGCGTGGCGGCGGTGCTGTGGGCGGTCGGGGTGATCGCCTTCTGCGGTAGCCTCTATGCTTTCGCCCTCACGCAATGGTGGCCGCTGGTGTGGGTGACGCCGCTCGGCGGCACGGCGCTGCTCGCCGGTTGGGCCGCGTTCGGTGTCGGGGTCTTGCAGGAAATTCCTTCGACGCAAGACGGGGCTCGATGCGCATCGAAGCGACGATCGCGTTAAAATTTAACAAACTCGTAACAATCGCACTCTAGACTCTCCGGGTCGGGACGTTCGTCCCTGCAAAGCCCCTTTCCCGAACAAGGAGTCGTTCCATGAAATTCTCCAAAAGCGTATTGCTCGGAGCACTGGCGTTGGTGGGTGCGGTCGGTGCCGCCCAGGCACAGCAGAAGGTCGTCACGATCGACGGGTCGAGCACGGTCTATCCCGTCACCGAGGCCGTGGCCGAGGAATATCAAAAGATGAAGAAAGGGACGGTGAAGGTCACGGTGGGGATCTCCGGAACCGGCGGCGGGTTCAAGAAGTTCTGCCGCGGCGAGACGGACATTTCCGGGGCGTCACGACCCATCCTCAAGTCGGAAATGGAAGTGTGCCGCCAGGCCGGAATCGAGTACATCGAACTGCCGGTGGCCTATGACGCCATCACTGTCGTGATCAATCCGAAGAACACCTGGGCCGAGGAAATGACGGTGGCCGAGCTCAAGAAGATGTGGGAGCCGGCCGCCCAGGGCGTGGTCGACAATTGGAAGAAGGTCTCCGAGCGCTTCCCCGATCATCCGCTCAAGCTCGCCGGTCCCGGCGCTGATTCCGGCACCTTCGATTATTTCACCGAGGCCATCGTCGGCAAGTCGAAGTCGAGCCGGGGTGATTTCATGGCCTCCGAAGATGACAACGTAATCGTGCAGTTCGTCAGCCGCGACGTGGGCGCTGTGGGCTTCTTCGGCATGGCGTACTACATGGAAAACCGGGACAAGGTCAAGGCCGTCAAGATCAAGAAAGACGAAAACTCGCCGGCCGTCGCTCCCTCGGTCGAGACGGTGAATAACGGTTCGTACCAGCCGCTGTCACGCCCCGTCTTCATTTACGTGAGCGCGAAGGCTGCGCAGGAAAAGCCGGAAGTGCGCGAGTTCGTCGAATTCTATCTGCAGCACGCAGCCACGCTGAGCAGGGAAGTGGGCTATGTCGATCTGCCTGCCCAAGCCTATGAGCTGGCGATGGAGAATTTCAAATCGATGAAAAAAGGCACGGCTTTCGGCGGTGTGCCCGACGTCGGTTTGAAGGTCGAGGAACTGCTGCAGCGCGAGAAGCAACTGTAAGCGACATTACCACGCCATCGGCTCGCGATCACGAGCCGATGGCTTTTTCATATCATTCGGCCTTTCTTACTACGGTCAGACAGACCATGAGCGATTCAATGACGACGACCGACACGGGCGGTAGCGGCAGTCTTTCCTCTCCTTATCTCGACCGTATCCGTGCCATGCGCCATGTGCGCAACGGCAAGGAACGCGTCATCGAGGCGATCCTCTTCGTGGCGGCATTCTGCGCCGTGGCGGTGACGGTGGCCATCGTCGCCATCCTTCTCTACGAGGCCTCGACGTTTTTCGCACACGTCTCGCTCGTGGAGTTTCTCACCGGCACCGAATGGACCCCGCTCTTCGAACGTGCAAGGTATGGCATGCTGCCGCTGCTGGTCGGCACGGTGGTGACTTCCGCCATCGCCTTTCTCGTCGCCGGCCCGCTGGGGTTTCTCATCGCGATGTATCTGTCCGAATTCGCTCCGCCGAAACTGGCCGAGGTGCTCAAACCTTTCCTCGAACTGCTCGCCGGCGTGCCGACCATCGTCTATGGCTATTTCGCATTGCTCTTCGTCACGCCATTGCTGCAGAAACTCATTCCCGGATTGCCTGGCTTCAACATGCTCAGCGCCGGCCTGGTGATGGGATTGATGATCGTGCCCTACGTGGCTTCGATCACCGAGGATGCGATGCGCGCCGTGCCCATGGCGCTGCGCGAAGGGTCCTACGCCATGGGAGCCACGCGTTTTCAGACGGCGATGTGGGTGGTGCTCCCGGCTTCATTCTCTGGAGTGATGGCCGCCTTCGTGCTGGGGATCTC
>JAQUGB010000062.1 GCA_028684345.1 Tepidiphilus sp.
GCTTCGTGCGTCCACAGGCGGTGCGCGAAGGCCGCGAGCGTCGTTTCGTCTTCCAGGCGCACGGCCACTTTCTGCCCGGCGCGGTAGGCACGGGCGGCGAGCTCGTGGGCGAGCGCGAGCGGCTCGTGCACGTCGTAGTAGAAGCGGACGTGCGCCATGGGAGGGGTCAGTCGGCCTGACGCCGGGCGGCGGCGCGCTCGAGGAGGTATTCGACGAGCAGCGGCACGGGGCGACCGGTGGCGCCTTTTTTCTCGCCGGAGCGCCAGGCGGTGCCAGCGATGTCGAGATGCGCCCAGGAGATGTCCTCGACGAAGCGGGCGAGGAAACACGCGGCGGTGATGGAGCCTGCAGCGCGGTCGGTGCTGACGTTGGCGACGTCGGCGAAGTTGCTCTTGAGCGCTTCCTGGTATTCCTCCCACAGCGGCAGCTGCCAGGCGGGGTCGGCGGCGCGTTCGCCGCTTTCGAGGAGCGCTTGGGCGAGGGTTTCGTCGTTGCTCATGAGACCGGTGGCTTCCTTGCCGAGGGCGATGACGATGGCGCCGGTGAGCGTGGCCACGTCGATGAGGCACTCGGGGCGGTATTCGCGCTGGGCGTAGGTGAGGGCATCGCACAGGATGAGCCGCCCTTCGGCGTCGGTGTTGAGGATTTCCACCGTGCGACCCGCGAGCGTGCGCACGACGTCGCCCGGGCGGGTGGCGGTGCCGCTGGGGAGGTTCTCGGTGGCGGGGACGATGGCCACGACATCGAGCGGGAGCTTGAGCCGGGCGACGGCTTCTAGTGTGCCGAGTACGGCGGCGGCGCCGCACATGTCGAATTTCATCTCGTCCATCTGGGCGGCGGGCTTGAGACAGATGCCGCCCGAATCGAAGGTGATGCCTTTGCCGATGAGGACGATGGGGCGGCGTTTGCCGCGTTTCTCGCCGCTGCCGCGGTATTCGGCCACGATGAACTTGGGCGGAGTCTTGCTGCCGGCGGCCACGGCGAGGAAGGCGCCCATGCCGAGGCGCTCTGCGTCTTCGCGCTCGAGCACCTGGACCTTGAGCTCGTACGCCTTGCCGAGTTCGAGTGCCGTTTCGGCGAGCTTGGCAGGGGTGCAGAGGTTGGGCGGGAGGTTGCCGAGCTCGCGGGCGCGCGCCATGCCGGCGGCGATCGCGCGGCCTTCGTCGAGCGCGGAGAGTTCGTTGGGCGTGAGGGGCGTGGGCAGCGGCAGTTCGATGCGATCGGCGCCGCGTGGTTTCTTGCCGTTGGCAGTTTTGGTGGCGTCGTAGGTATAGGTGGCGTCTTCGAGCGCCGTGGCCAGACGGCGCAGGCGCTCGGCGAGCGTGGTGCCGGGCACGTCGGGTTCGGCGAGCGCCACGACCGCCGCGCCGCCGGGGCCGTTAGCGAGCGCCGCGGCCGCCGCGCGCACCGCTTTCATCCAGGCGCGGCGGTCGAGCTTGGCGCGCGGGCCCAGGGAGACGACGTGCAGCCGCTCGACGTCCAGCCCCGGGAGCGTGGTGTAGGTATGCAGGCTTCCGGCCTTGTCGAGATCGGTTTCTTCGCCCAGGAGCGCCGTGAGCTTGCCTTTGGTGAGCTTGTCGAGACGCTTGGCGAGCGGTGTGGGCTCGTCGGCGAAGACGGGGAGCACGAAGGAGGCGGCAGGGATTTTTTCGGCGGGCTGGATGTTTATGGTAAATTCCACGGGCTCATTCCTCGCAGTCGGTCCGATGATTTTTCGTCGAAGCATTTTAGCCGAGATCGTGCAGAACGCGGCGATGGCGGCCTTCGGGTTGCTCGCGGTGGCTCTGACCGTGCTGGTGGTGCGCGTGGTGGGGGATGCGGCCGGCGGCCGGATTCCGGCCGATCTGGTGTGGACCTTCCTGGGATTGAGCGTGATCGGCCAGTTGCCGCTGGTGCTGGTATTGGGCGGGTTCGCCGGGGTGTTGCTGACCGTCCAGCGTTTGGCACGGGATTCCGAGTGGGTGGTCTGGCGTGCGGCCGGGGTGTCGCGCGTGGGCTTTTACGATCCGTTGGTCTTGTTCGCGCTTCCCTTGGCGCTCTTGGTGTCGTGGATCACGCTGTGGGTGTCGCCCTGGTCGGAGCGGCAGCGTGCGGAGCTGCTGGCGAGCGCGGCGGCGCGCGACGAGACGCGGAGCGTGGCGCCGGGGGTGTTTCGCGAGTCGGGCGATGGGCGGCGGGTGTTCTTCGTGATGCCGGGCCAGGATGGGAAACAGCAGGTGTTCGCGCGCTTGCGGCGAGAGGAGCGCAGTTCCGTGGTATTGGCGGCCGATGCCGAGCTTTTCCAGCGGGACGGGGCGCAGTGGGTGCGCTTGCTCGACGGGCGGCGGTACGAGGAAGGAGAGACGGCGCTGGCGTTTCGCGTCGAGCGGTTCGAGTGGCAGGAATTGCGTTTGCAGACGAAATCGGAGGAGTCGCCCAAATTCCGGATGAAGGCGATTCCTTCGTCCCGGTTGCTGGCCGAGCCGGGGCGGCAGGAGCTGGCGGAGATCGCCCGCCGTTTGGGCTTGCCCTTGGCAGTGTTGCTGCTCGTTGCGATGGCTTTGCCGCTGGGTGAGTCGAGTCCGCGTACGAGCAAGGGGTACGCCTTGGTGATGGCCGTGCTCGTGTTCGTGACGTACACGAATTTCATCAGCGTGAGTTACGGGTGGATTTCGCGGGGCCGGATGGAGTTCTGGTCGGGGTTGACGTTGCCGCATGCGCTGGCCGCGTTGGCCTGGCTCGGCTTGATGCTCTGGAGGAGCCGACGGGGATGAGCGTGCTGTCGCGCTGGATCGTGACGGAGGTGTTGCGGGCCACGGGCGTGGTGACGGCCGTGTTCATCGCACTCTTTCTTTTCTTCGATTTCGTCAACCAGCTCGACGACATCGGTCGCGGGGCTTATGGCCTGAACGAGGCCGCGCTCTATGTCGTGTTGCGCCTTCCGTCTCGTTTGTACGAGTTGCTGCCCATCGCGCTGTTGGTGGGCGCGCTGGCAGCGCTGGCGCAGCTGGCGCGGCATTCGGAGCTGGCGGTGCTGCGCGCTTCCGGGATGTCCGTGGGTGGGCTGTGGCGTATCCTCGCGCTGGCGGCGCTGATCCAGGGCGTGATCATTTTCGTGGTGGGGGAATGGCTGGTACCGCCGGCGGAGCAGACGGCGCGAAGTTTCCGTGTGCAGGCGATGGGCGGAGGCGACTTTTCCACGGACATGCGCTCGGGGTTGTGGATCCGCGAGGGGGAGGATTTCCTCAACGTGCGCCGCCTGGGAAGCGACGGGCGGCTGCGCGATCTGGAGATCTATCGTTTCGGGCCGGATAGGGTGATGACGGCGATCGACCAGGTGAAGGAGGCGGAATTCGATCCCGTGCGGGGGGTGTGGCGCCTGAAAGAGGTGCAGCGGCGTCGGCTGGAGCCGGAGAGGATCACGGCGGAGTTGCTGCCGGAGCTCGAGTGGAGCACGGAGCTCACGCCCCGTGTGCTTGCGGTGCTGATGGTGGAGCCGTACCGCATGAGCATCGGCGCGCTCTACACGTTCAGCAGGCATCTCATACGCAATGGACAGAACGCGGATCGTTATTTGCAGGCTTTGGGGCGGAAATTGGTCTATCCGCTGACGGCTTTCGTGATGGTGACCCTGGCCTTGCCCTTTGCCTTGGGGCACGCACGAGGCGCACCGATCGGTTTCAAGGTGTTCCTGGGGACTTTGCTCGGAGTGGCCTTTCACTTGCTCAATTCCCTCTCGGGCAGCCTGGGGGTGCTCGCGGGGTGGTCGCCCTGGGTGGCGGCCGCGCTGCCGGGGATGGCCTTCATGGCGCTCGCACTGGCGATGATGCATTGGGTGGAGCGGCGCTGAGAAGGGTGTGAAAGAAAAAGGCCCTCGAGGGCCTTTTTCGTTTCTGCGTGTGCATCGGCGCGGTAGGCGCCGGCGGGCTCATTGCTCGGATTGCTGGGCCGCGCTTTCGCGGTTCTTGCGCACGATCTTTTCCTTGATGCGGGCGGATTTGCCGCTGCGCTCGCGCAGATAGTAGAGCTTGGCGCGGCGCACGTCGCCGCGGCGCACGACCTGGATCGAGGCCACCAGAGGCGAGTAGAGCTGGAACGTGCGCTCCACGCCCACGCCGGAGGAGATTTTGCGCACGATGAAGGAAGAATTGAGGCCGCGGTTGCGGCGGGCGATGACCACGCCTTCGAATGTTTGCAGCCGCTCGCGGTTGCCTTCTTTCACCTTGACCTGCACGGCGACGGTGTCGCCGGCGCGGAAGTCGGGGATGGACTTGTCGGCGGTGAGCCGGGCGATTTCTTCGCGTTCGATCTGTTCGATCAGGTTCATCGGGAACTCCTGGTAGCAAAAACGCCCCTCGAGGGGGCTGGTTGCGCACAGAGCAGCCGGGTTTCAGGCTGATGTGTCGCGTTTCTCTTCTTGCTCGAGTTCTTCGAGCAGGCGCGATTCTAGCACGGAAAGGGGGCGGGAGGCGAGGAGATCGGGGCGCAACGTCCGGGTGCGGCGCAGGCGTTCCTTGAGGCGCCAGCGTGCGATCGCTTCATGGTTGCCCGAGCGCAGCACTTCGGGCACCGCTCGGCCTTGGAAGACTTCGGGGCGGGTGTAGTGGGGGTGATCGAGCAGGCCGCCGACGTAAGAGTCGGCTTCGGCCGACTGCGCGTCGCCCAGCGCTCCGGGCAATTGGCGGATCACCGCGTCGAGCACGACCATGGCGGCGAGCTCGCCGCCGGTGAGGACGAAATCGCCAAGGGAGAGTTCTTCGTCCACTTCGGCTTCGATCACGCGCTGATCGATGCCCTCGTAACGGCCGCAGAGCAGAATGAAAGACGGGCGCGCGGCAAGCCGCATCACTTCGGCGTGATCGAGGCGCTTGCCTTGGGGCGAGAGATAGATGACCGGACCGGGGGTGCCGACCGCGCGGAGCTGCTCGGCGCGAGCGTGGCGCAGGGCGGCGGTGAGCGGTTCAGGGCGCATGAGCATGCCGGGGCCGCCGCCGTAGGGGCGGTCATCGACGCGCCGGTGCGGGTCGCGGGTGAAGTCGCGCGGGTCGTGCAGCGCGAGTTCGTAGAGGCCGCGCTCGCGCGCGCGCCGGGTGACTCCGTGCTCGGTGAGCGCAGCGAACATGGCGGGGAAGATCGTGACGACGTCGTAGCGGCGCATCGGCTACCAGTCGGGGTCCCAGTCGACGGTGATGCGGCGCCCGGGGAGGTCGACGTCGAGCACGTAGGCGTGCACGAAGGGGATGAGGTGGGTGCGATCGCGCGCTTCGTCGCGCACGGAGAGGACGTCGTTCGCGCCGGTGGCGATGAGCTCGGCGACTCGGCCCAGCGGCGCGCCACTTTTCGTATACACCTCGGCGCCGATGAGATCGCCCCAGTAGTATTCGTCTTCTTCGGGCTCGGGCAGCGCCTCGCGCGGCGCGCCGACGTACCAGCCTTGGTAGGATTCGGCGGCGGTGCGATCGTCGACCTCGAAGAATTTGACGATGAGGCCGCGGCCGTGTTGGCGCAGCTCGGCGAGCGTCAAGGTCTGCCAGGATTCCAGGGGAGCGTCTGGCGCGGGCGCGACCCACCAGCGGGGCATTTCGGCCCAGGAGCCGGGGTCGTCGCCGTATGCGTGGAGCTTGAACCAGCCTTTGATGCCGAACGGGGCGACGAGGCGCCCCAGCACGACGATGGCCATGAAAGCGGGATTCAGGCGGCGGCGCTTTGGCGTGCTTGCTTCACGAGGCGGCGCACGGTGGGGGAGAGCTGGGCGCCGTGGCTGGTCCAGTAGTCGAGGCGGGCGAAATCGATGGAGAGGCCTTTTTCGTTGCCGGAGGCGAGCGGGTTGTAGTAGCCGACGCGCTCGATGAAGCGACCGTCGCGGCGATTGCGCGAATCGGTGACCACGAGGCTGTAGAAGGGGCGCTTCTTGGCGCCGCCACGGGCGAGACGGATGACGACCATGTGGTGTTCCTCGATGTACGATATGACCGAAAATCGCGGATTATACGGGCTTCAGGAAAAGGAATCAATGCCGTGCTGGCACGAGGCGGCGTAGGCGCTCGGGTGCGGCGTATTCGATCACGGTGCGGCCGCGTTCGTCGCGTAGCACGTGGATGCCGCGCTCGGGGTAGAGGTAGTGGTGCGTGTCGCTTTCTTCTTCTTTCCAATCGTAGGGGGTGGGGCCAAAGCGTTCGCGGATGACCGCTTCGTCGAGACGCGCTTTGGGTAGGAAAGTGACGAGGGAGAGCGTCAGCCCAGAGAAAGGCGCGAGCTCCGCTTCTTTGAGTTCGGCTTTGCGCGCACCGGCGGCCGTGGGTGCCTTTTTGCCGCGACGGGAAAATTCATGCTCGAGGAGGGCGGCATCGCCTTCGAAGCGCAGGATCAGCTTGCCTTCGATGTGGCCGGACGTGAAATCGGGGTAATAGGCTTCGAGCACGGGGGTGCTCCCCTCTCGCCCGAGAATGGCCCACTCGCCCTCGTCGCCGAGGTGGCGGCGGACGTCGGCCACGGTGCTGCCTTCTAGGGTGAGGCCGAAGACGACGGGGCGGCCACGCTCGTCGAGCGTGACGCGCCACGGTAGGGGAGGTTCGGGCGCGGAAGTTGGCATGGTGGTTGACGGGGGATGCCATAGGAGGCGCAATAGCGGGGCAACGATGATGCCCAGCAGCGTCAGCCCCAGGATCCAATAGAGTTGGCGCAAACGGATTTTCTTTCTGGTCATGAGGTTCAGCGTAGCTCCGATTCGATTTCGGCAAAAGTTTGTGCTCGTGGGTCGATGGGGATTTCCGTGCCGAGCTGGCGGGCGATCTGGGTCACGGAAAAGATGCCGCGGATGCTGACCCGGCCATCGCGTTGCTGGGCCACGAGCAGGTGGTGGCGCCCGCATTCCTGCAAGGTGGCGACGACGTTGCCCACTTTGGCGTGGAGGATGTCGTCGAGCAGGATCGCATCGACTTGCGCAAAGGGGGTCATGATGTGCCGCACCAGCACTTCTTCGCGCTTGAGGTGGCTTTCATGGGCGAAGCGCATGGGTTTTTCGCCGAGGAGATCGTTAGCGGTGAGGATGCCCGACAAGGTACCCGAAGGATCGAGCACGAACAGCAAGCGCACGCCGCGGCGGATCATGCGTTCTTCGGCCGTGACAAGCGATTCGTCGGGGTGGGCGGTGGCGGGGTGCACCCGCTCGAGATCGGTCATCACCTCGATCGCGGGGGATTCGAGCGTGACCTGGCGGGCAGCCTCTTCGTTCGGCTGGTCGATCGTCGTGCCAGGGACGAGACGAAAGCGGCGCAGGGGTTTCCATGACGAAAACATGTTCATCTCCTCCGTCTCCGGGTGCTTTCTTTGCATCATAGACGATACGGCACCGGAAAGGAAGGGCACCGCGGACGGTATAATCGACGTTTTCCGCAAAGGGTCGACGGTCATCCAATGAGCGAAATCGTCTCGTTCGCAGGGGGCGCTGCCTGGTCGGCGCCGCGGTTGCAGCGTCTGGCGCGGCGTTTGGCCGCGGCGATCGGCCGGGAGGCGACGCTGTCGGCGCAACAGTGGTTCTGGGCCGAGTGCGACACGCCGCTCCATGCGCTCGCCCGCGGGCGCCTCATGGAGCTCCTGTCGGCGCAGCCGGCGCCGGCGCAGGCGTTGGAGGACGCGCTCGTCGTGCTGCCGCGCTTCGGCACCATCTCGCCGTGGTCCTCCAAAGCCACCGACATCGTGCGGCAATGCGGGATCGCCGCGGTGCGCCGGGTGGAGCGCGGCATCGTCTATCGGCTGGAAGGCTTCGGGCGGCTGGCGCCGGCGCAGCGCGAGGCGGTGGCGGCCCTGCTGCACGACCGCATGACGGAGGCGGTGGTCTACGATCCGGCCGAGGGGGCGAGGCTCTTTCCGCATTTCCCGCCCAGGCCGCTCGAGACGGTGCCACTCTTGCGCGAGGGACGCGCGGCGCTGGAGGCGGCCAACGGCGCCATGGGCCTGGCGCTGTCGGATGAGGGGATCGACTACCTGCTCGAGGCTTACCGGCGCCTGCAGCGCGATCCGACCGACGTCGAGCTCATGATGTTCGCCCAGGCCAATTCCGAGCACTGCCGGCACAAGATCTTCAACGCGCGCTGGATCATCGACGGCCATGAGCAGGAGAAGTCGCTCTTCCAATGGATTCGCGACACGCACGCGGCGCATCCCGAAGGCACCATCGTGGCTTACGCCGACAACGCGGCGGTGTTCGAGGGGCGCGAGTGCGAGGTGCTCCATCCCGACGCCGATGGCGTGTGGCGCGCCCACCGCGAGCGCATGCATTTCCTCGGCAAGGTGGAGACGCACAACCATCCCACGGCGATCTCACCCTTCCCGGGCGCGGCCACGGGCGCAGGCGGCGAGATCCGCGACGAGGGGGCCACGGGCCGCGGCGCCAGGCCCAAGGCGGGACTTGCCGGCTTTACGGTCTCCAATCTGTGCCTGCCCGGCTTCGAGCAGCCTTGGGAGCGCGCCTACGGGCGCCCGGGGCGCATTGCGTCGCCGCTGGAGATCATGATCGAGGGGCCGATCGGGGCGGCGGCCTTCAACAACGAGTTTGGCCGACCCAACCTGGCCGGGTACTTCCGTACCTTCGAGCTCGAAGTCGACGGCGAGGTGCGTGGTTATCACAAGCCCATCATGATCGCCGGCGGGGTGGGGGCGATCCAGGCGCGGCAGGCGAAGAAAGTCGGCTTCGCGCCGGGTACGCTGCTCATCCAGCTCGGCGGGCCGGGGATGCTGATCGGCCTGGGCGGCGGGGCGGCTTCTTCGGTGAGCGCGGGCACGAACGAGGCCGAGCTCGACTTCGCCTCGGTGCAGCGCGGCAACCCGGAGATGCAGCGCCGCTGCCAGGAGGTGATCGACCGCTGCTGGCAGCTGGGCGCCGACAATCCCATCCTCTCCATCCATGACGTGGGGGCCGGCGGGCTGTCGAACGCGCTGCCTGAGCTCGTCGACGGGGCGGGGCTGGGGGCGCACGTGGCGCTGCGCGAGATCCCGATCGAGGAGCCGGGCATGAGCCCGCGCGAGATCTGGTGCAACGAGGCGCAGGAGCGCTACGTGCTGGCGGTGGCGCCGCAGCAGCTCGAACGCTTCGCCGCCATTTGCGCGCGCGAGCGTTGCCCCTTCGCGGTGGTGGGCGAGGCGAGCGAGGACGGCATGCTCGTCGTGCACGACCGGCTCTTCGGCAACGATCCGGTGCACATGGAGATGGAGACGCTGC
>JAQUGB010000063.1 GCA_028684345.1 Tepidiphilus sp.
GCGATCAGCTGCAGGTGGCGCGCCAGGACGGTATCCGACCGGTGGTGCGCGCTTTGCGCGCCGGTCGGCCGCTCTATTACCTGCCCGACCTGGATTACGGGCGCAAGGAGTCCGTCTTCGTGCCGTTTTTCGGGGTGCCGGCGGCCACGATCACCGGTCTGTCGCGGCTGGCACGACTCACGGGCGCTGCGGTGGTGCCATGTGTCACGGAGATGCTGCCCGATGGTAAAGGCTACGTGACGCGATTCGGCGAGCCTTGGGAGGATTTCCCCTCCGAGGACGAGGTGGCCGACGCGGCGCGCATGAACCGTTGGCTCGAAGGCGAGATCCGTCGCATGCCGGCGCAGTATTATTGGGTGCACCGGCGCTTCAAGACGCGGCCCGAGGGGGAGAGGCCGGTGTATTGAGGAGAGTGGGATGGACGCGACGCAGGTGCTTGCTGACCGGTTGCGGCGGGCGGCGTTGTTTACCCTGCTGGGCGAAGAGGAACTGACGACGCTTGCACGGCGTTGCCGGCCGGTGCAGCTCACGCGCGACGAGGTGCTGTTCTTGCGCGGCGAGCCGGCGCGCGGTTTTTACCTGGTGGAGCGCGGGCGCATCAAACTGTTTCTCGATTCTCCTTCGGGGGCGGAGAAGATCGTCGACACCGTCGGGCCGGGCGGGACCTTCGGCGAGGCGGTGATGTTTCTCGACCAACCGTATCCGGTGTCGACGGCGGCGCTCGGCGAGGCCGAGCTCGTCTTCGTGCCCAAGGAGGCGGTGGATGAATTGCTGGAGCGTCGGCCGGACTTTTGCCGTCGCATGCTCGCCGGCATGGCGATGCGGTTGCGCGTCATGGTGCGCGATATCGAGGCGTATTCGTTGCAGACGGCGGCCCAGCGGGTGATCGGCTATCTGCTGCAATCCTGCGAGCACGAGCGCGGGGAGGCAACGATCGAGCTGCCACTGCCGCGCTACGTGATCGCCTCGCGCCTCAACCTGACGCCGGAGACGCTGTCGCGCGTTTTCCACGAGCTCGCGCAGCAGGGAGTGTTGCGATCCGAAGGGCGTAGGGTGGTGGTGCCGGACGTGGGGCGGCTGCGGGCCTACGGGGGAGTGGCGGAGGCGGGGTCGCGGCGATGAGCGAGGCGGCGCTTGCGCTCGCCGCCTCGGTGGCAATGCACGTGACCTGGAACCTGCTGGTGCGGCGGCAGCCGCAGGCGTCCTATCCCTTGTGGTGGGTGCTGCTGGGGCATCTCGTCTTGCTGGCACCGGCGGGGTGGTTCTGCCTGTGGCGCGATGCGGCGTGGCAACCGGCGCTCTTGGGGGCAATGCTCCTGTCGGCCAGCGGCAACGTGATCTATTTCATCGGCTTGCGAAAGGCATACGAGTACGCACCGGTGGCGTTGGTGTATCCGCTGGTGCGCAGCTCGCCGCTCTTGATCGCGCTATGGAGCACGATGCTGCTCGGCGAGACGCTGCGGCCGGCGGCTTGGGCGGGTATCGTCGTGACGGTGCTGGGTTTGCTGCTGCTCGCTTTGGCCGGGACGGGGCCGGGGGTGCAGCGGCGCGCGTTGCCGTGGGCGCTACTGGCGATGCTGGGGACGAGCCTCTACTCGCTCAGCGACAAGGCGGCCACGGCCTACCTCGATTCGTTCTGGGCCGTGGTCGGCTATCTGAGCGTGGGCTATGCCGCTTCGTGGCTCGCCTTGACGCTGCAGTTGCGGCACGAACAGGGGGCGTGGGTGCCGCCGCGGCGCATTCGTTGGTCGCTGTTCGTGATCGGCGGCGTGTGCGTGGGGCTGTCCTATGCGTTGGTGATCCACGCGATGCGTTTTCTGCCGGCCGCCGAGGTGGTGGCGTATACGAACGCCGGCATCGCCGTTGCGAGCGTACTGTCGATGGCGATGTTCCGTGAGCGGGAGCAGTGGCGCTGGCGTTTGGCGGCGGCGGGGGTGATCACGCTCGGTCTGTTCTTGCTTGCCGGCTGAGGAAAGGCGTTTGCGTCACGGCCGGGTGAGCTCGGCGTAGAGCCGCGGCAGGCGGGCGGCGAGTTCGCCGAGGCGTTGCACGACGACGTGGCCATCATGGCCGAAGAGGTAGGGCAGAACATCGGCGGCTTCGCGGTCGATCGCGACGCAGAAGGGGCGGATACCGCGCCGGCGGCATTCGAAGAGGGCGCGCCGCGTGTCCTCGACGCCGTAGCGGCCGTCGTAGTGGTCGATGTCGTGCGGTTTGCCGTCAGTGAGTACCAGCAGCAGTTTCTGTCGCGAGGTGGTGGCGGCGAGCCGGTCCGCGGCGTGGCGGATGGCCGCCCCCAGACGGGTGTAATCGCCGGGGCGAAGCGCGAGGATGCGGCCGCGCACGGCCGGCCCGTTGCGCTCGCCGAAATCTTTGAGTCGATGGTAACGCACGTGTGCGTGGCCGAGCGAGGAAAAGGCGGCCACGGCAAGGGCGTCGCCCGCCGCTTCGATCGCCTCGGTGAACACGAGCAGCGCGTCGCGGATCACATCGATGACGCGGTGCGCATCATCGGCGTGCGCGTCGGTAGACAGCGACACGTCGGCGAGCAGCAGGCAGGAGAGGTCGCGCGCCGTGCGCGGGGTGTCGATATAGCGCGGTTGCGCCGAGACGGGGCAGCCGGAGCGCAGTTCGGCGTGGCGACGGACCCAGTCGTCAAGATCGAGCGCGTCGCCCTCGGGCTGACCCGCCTGGGGCCGGCGCTCGCTGCGGATGCGTTCGAGTTCGGCGCGCAGTCGTTGCGTGAGCGGGCGAAGCTGTCCGGGCAAAGGGGCGGGCATCGCCTCGTCACGGGGCAGATCGATGCGGCAGTGATCGGGGCGGTACTGGCCGCGGCGATAATCCCATTCGGGCAGCAGGATTCCCTCCCTCAGCCTTTCATCGGCGTCTGCGGCGGGCGGGCGTTCCAGGTCCATGCGCACGCGGGAGGCGACGGGGTCGGAGTCCTCGGCGAGCGCCAGCCGTTCGAGCTGGGCGGCGGCACGTCCGGCTTCGTCCCCCTCGGCGTCTTCGAGCGAGCGGTCGACGCGTACGTATTCCGCCCAGCACAGCAGGCTCTCGGCGCGAAACGCGAGCAGCATGCCGTGCTGCGAGCCGGGGTCTTCCGTCGCTTCGGTCTGGATCGGGGCCGCGGCCGAAGAGGAAGCTCCGTCCTTGGCGGTAGGCGGGGGACGGCGCCGAGCCGCCGCGGCATCGGTCTCCTGAGGCATCAGCCACAGCATCACCGGCCGCGGCGGGCGCGGTGAGGCCGGAAAGGTGCGCACGCTGCCGGGAGCACGCAGGGCGGCGCGGATCGCTTCTTCCACGGCAGCGTCGACCGGGGGCAGCTGGTGCGGTAGGGGGCGAAGCGCGAGGCTTGCTGCGACGAGGCGATCATAGCGTTCCTGCCACGCAGGGTAGCGGGCGAGCGCCACGGCGGTGGCGCGCTGGTTGGCGAGCCACCACGGTTCGCCGTTGGGGACGAAATGGGCAGCGAGCAGGGCGAGCCAGAAATAGAGGTCGCGGTTGAGGGGGCGTTTGGGAAAATGGGCGATCGCGGCGGGAAGGCGCAGCTCGTCGGCGGTGAGATGGGGAAGTTCGGTAAGACGGCCGGTTCCGGCGAGCCGTTCGCGCCACGTACGCCGCCCTTCGTGGATACGGCGTTCGGCCACGGCGAATCTGCGTCCGGCCTCGCCGCCCACGCCGCGGAAGAATACCGACAGGGGGCGCCGTAAGGATTCGAGGCGGATTTCGGCCTGGGGGTGGTGCGCTTCGGCGAGGTGCCGCACCCAGCGATCCCACAGCGCTCCGGCCCAGGTCTCCATGGCTATTCGCCGAGCACGGTGCGCACCAGCTCTTCTAGCCCGGCGGTGACCTCGGCATCGTCGGACAGCGCCTCGACGAGCGCCGCGCGGCAGGCGGCGAGCACCGGCAGGCCGCCGCGGATCAGCAGGGCGGCATAAACGAGGAGCCGCGTCGAGGCCACTTCTTCGAGATCGACCCCGTCGAGCCGGCGGATGGCGTTACCCAGGGCGACGAGACGCCGCGCGAGTAAGGCGTCGCACCCCGTTTCTCGCTGCAGGATGCGGATTTCGCGCGCCTCGTCGGGAAAGCCGAAACGCAGCGCCACGAAACGTTGCCGGGTGGAGGGTTTGAGCCCTTTGAGGAAATTCTGGTAGCCGGGATTGTAGGAGACGACCAGCATGAATTCGGGCGGTGCGGCCAGCAGCTCGCCCGTGCGCTCGAGCGGCAGTGTGCGGCGGTGGTCGGCGAGCGGATGGATGACGACGGTGACGTCCTTGCGCGCCTCGACGATCTCGTCGAGATAGCAGATGCCGCCCTCGCGCACGGCGCGCGTGAGCGGCCCGTCCTGCCACACGGTCTGTCCGTTTTGCACGAGATGGCGTCCAACGAGGTCGGCGGCGGTCAGATCGTCGTGGCAGGCCACGGAGAAGAGCGGTAGGCCAAGGCGCGCCGCCATGTGGGTGACGAAGCGGGTCTTGCCCACCCCTGTGGGGCCTTTGATGAGCACGGGCAGGCGGTTGCGCCAGGCGTGTTCGAAGAGTTCGACCTCGTCGCTGGCCGGTTCATAGGCGGGAAGCGTCATGGCGTGGCTTTCGATGTGACAGTGGATTCAGCAAGGGCCGCCGCTCGGGGCGCGAGCCGCTCGGCGAGCCCTACCACGTCGCCCACCACCAGTAGCGCCGGCGGGGCGAGTTCGGCGGCGGCCGCGAGCGCGGGCAGGCTCGCCAGCGTGCCGCTGAGGCGCTCGGCATCGGACAGTGTGGCGTTGCGTACCACGGCCGCAGGCGTGTCGGCCGGCAGGCCATGGGCGACGAGTTCGCGGCAGATCGTGGGCAGGGTGCTCACCCCCATGTAGAAGACCACCGTCTGGCGCGGCCGGGCGAGCGCTTCCCAGTCGAGCAGCAGGGCGCCGTCCTTGAGATGCCCGGTGACGAAGAGGCAGGATTGGGCGTGGTCGCGGTGCGTGAGGGGAATGCCCTGGCTCGCGGCCATGCCGCAGGCCGCCGTGATGCCGGGCACGACCTCGAAAGGGATGCCGGCTGCGGCGAGCGCTTCGGCTTCTTCCCCGCCGCGCCCGAAAATGTAGGGGTCGCCCCCCTTGAGCCGCACGACCACTGCGCCGGTCTGCCCGAGTTCGACGAGAAGCGCGTTGATCTCCTCCTGGGGGAGCGTATGCCGGCCGGCGCGCTTGCCGACGAAGACGCGCCGCGCCTCGGGGCGGACGCACTCGAGCACGGCCGGGCTCACCAGGTTGTCGTAGACGAGCGCCTCGGCGGCCTGCAGCAGGCGCAGTGCTCGCACGGTGAGCAGTTCCGGGTCGCCGGGGCCGGCGCCCACCAGATAGACTTTCGGTGCGATCGTTTTCCGCTTCATCGTCTCGTTCCCTGCGGTCTTTATCCTGGTTGCGGTTTGTACCACGGTTTGGCCTGCGTCTTCATGCCGCGCGGGAAGATGGAAAGAGCGCGGGCGTTCAACCGGGACGTCCATCGGGGCGCGGGCGCACGAGGCGCGGGACGAAACGCCACAGGTAGAGGAGATAGGCGAGCGCGAAGGCGAAGGCGCTTGCGTGCAGCATGCCGTTCCCCATGGCCGGGAAGGTCGCGAGTTCGCGCAGCAGCGCCGCGGCGAGCAGCACGAGGAAGGCGGAGTGGAGGCCGCGAGGGGTGCGGTTGGGGTGATCGCCGGTGTGGCCGAGCGCCGTGCGCGTCATCATGCCGAGCGTCATGGAGCCGATGCCGCCCACCGTGAGCAGGTGCACCGCGGCGCTGCGCCAGGCCGGGGCGAAAGCGGCCAGTCCGTAGGCGAGGACCCCTGCCGCCGTCAGGGCGAAGCCGAGATGCAAGATCCACACCATGGGGTTGGTCCAGACGGTCCGGTGCAGCCAGCGCCGGCTCTGGCGCAGGGCGATGCCGGACGTCACCACGGCGAGCACGGCGATGAGCGGCGCGGGCGCACCGAGGGCCGTGGCAAGCGCCAGCGCAAACCCGCCGACCACGGTACCGGCCTGCACCCAGGCTGGATTGGGGACTTGCGGCAGACCGAGCGCCCGGCTGGTGAAGAAGGCGATGACCCGCATGCCGAGGAAGAAGATCATCCCGGCGAGCCACAGGGCGCCGGCATCGAGCCAGGCGAGGGGTTCGCCGTCGAGTTTTCCTTGCACCGTGCAGAAAAACCCCGCCTCGAAGCCCGCGAACAGCAGCAGCAGGAACGGCACGACGTAGTTGCGCCGGTTACGCGCGGCGAGCACGGAGCGGGCGAGCCAGAACGCGGCAAGGAGAAGAAAGGCAAGCGCGGCGCCTGCAGCGGCAGGAAAGGCGCGCTCGCCGAGGAACCAAGCCAGCCGAGCCACGAGCCACAGCAGCACGAGCACGCCGAGACGGACGCCGCGAAGCGGCGGCTGTCCCGTCCAGCTTGCCACCGCCGTATGCAGAAAACCGACGACGATCGCTGCGCCGAAGCCCCAGACCATCTCGTGCGCATGCCACCACACGCCCGGCAGGGCAGGTGCGCCGCGCAGGGTGACCGCCCAGTAAGGTACGGCGAGCACCGCGAGCAGGGCTCCGAGCAGATAAAAGGGGCGGAAGGCCATCGCCAGCCAGGCGGCAAGGCTCGGACGGGCGGAGGTGGGTGGGTGCGGTTCTTGCAGAGGGATGCCGGTCATCGAGAGACTCCGCAGGCAGGGTTGGGGGACATTGTGCTTTTCAGGCGTCAGATCGTCCTTGATCGCAGTCAAGATGGTGCGGCGAAGACCATTTTCTTCGAATTGACTTGTGTCAAGGAAATCGCCTTGCGTCGTCTCTAGAGTGGAAGCATCGCAAATTTTTTCATCGGCGGGGAGGATCGATCATGGGACGGAGCAGAAAAGCGTTGGGCACGCTGGCGGTGCTGCCGCTGGCCATTGGCATGGCCTGGGCACAGGAGAAGCCGGTCACCGAGGAGGAGATCCGCTATCAGGCCGGCAGCTCGCCCTTGGCCGAGGTGGAGATGTACCAGGACATCAATCCGAAAGCGCCGCCGATGACCAAGACGGAGTTCGAGAAAGGGCGCAAGATCTATTTCGAACGGTGCGCCGGTTGTCACGGCGTGCTGCGCAAGGGGGCCACGGGCAAGCCACTCACGCCGGACATCACTCTGGAGAAAGGCAGCGAGTACCTGAAGGTCTTCATCAAGTACGGCTCGCCGGCGGGGATGCCCAATTGGGGCACTTCGGGCGAGCTTACCGACGAAGAGGTCGACCTCATGGCGCGCTACGTGCAGCAGACGCCGCCGCAGCCGCCCGAATACGGCATGCCGGAGATGAAGGCGACCTGGAAAGTGCTGGTGCCGCCGCAGGAGCGACCGAAGAAGAAGATGAATGCCTACAACCTCGACAACCTCTTCTCGGTGACGCTGCGTGACGCCGGCCAGGTGGCGCTGATCGACGGGGACACGAAACAAATCATCGCCATCATCCCGACGGGCTACGCGGTGCATATCTCGCGGCTTTCTGCTTCCGGGCGCTATCTCTACGTGATCGGGCGCGACGCCAAGATCAACCTCATCGACCTGTGGATGGAGAAACCAGACAACGTGGCCGAGATTCGCGTCGGCCTGGAGGCGCGTTCGGTCGAGACTTCCAAGTACAAGGGCTATGAGGACAAATACGCCATTGCCGGTTCCTATTGGCCGCCCCAGTACGTCATCATGAATGCGGACACGCTCGAGCCGCTCAAGATCGTCGCCACGCGCGGCATGACGGTCGACACGCAGGAATATCATCCCGAGCCGAGGGTGGCTTCCATCGTGGCGAGTCATTTCCGGCCGGAATTCGTCGTGAACATCAAGGAGACAGGCAAGGCGCACCTCGTCGATTACACCGATCTGCACAACCTGAAGATCACCGAAATCGAGATGGCACGTTTCCTGCACGACGGCGGCTGGGATGCCTCGAAACGCTATTTCCTCGTGGCGGCGAACCAGTCGAACAAGGTGGCGGTGATCGACGCCAAGGAAGGCAAACGCGCCGCGCTCGTCGATGTCGGCAAGATTCCGCACCCGGGGCGCGGCGCGAACTTCGTCCACCCGAAGTACGGTCCAGTGTGGGCGACGGGGCATCTGGGCGACGATTCGATCGCGCTCATCGGCACCGACCCGCAAAAGCACCCGCAATATGCCTGGAAAGTGGTGCAGTCCTTGCCCGGCCAAGGTGGAGGGAGCCTCTTCATCAAGACGCACCCGAAGTCCAAGCATCTCTACGTGGATACCCCGCTCAACCCAGATGCGAAGATTTCGCAATCGGTGGCGGTGTTCGACATCGATGCTTTGGACAAAGGCTTCAAGGTGCTGCCAATCGCCGAATGGGCGGGGATCGATGACGACGGGGCCAAGCGGGTGGTGCAGCCCGAATTCAACAAGGACGGCACTGAAGTGTGGTTCGCCGTGTGGTCGGCGAAAGACAAGCAGTCGGCGCTGGTCATCGTCGATGACAAGACGCTGCAGCTGAAAGCAGTGATCAAGGATCCACGGCTGATCACGCCGACGGGGCACTTCAACGTCTATAACACACAGCATGACGTCTATTGAGACGAAGGGCGAGGGGATGCGGCGCTGGCAGGGGGTATTCGGCGTGGCTTGGGGGTTGGTCTTCGCCGCCGCGGTCCACGCCGAACCGGGGGTAGAGCGTCAGGAGGCGCTCGTGCGCCTGGTGCGCCAGGACTGCGGTGCTTGCCACGGCCTGAGCCTGCGAGGTGGGCTGGGGCCGGCGCTCACGGCGGAGCGGCTCGCCGGCAAGGACGGGGAGATGCTGGCGGCGGTGATCGCCCAAGGTCGCCCCGGCACGCCAATGCCGCCCTTTTCGGGGCTACTCGGTACGGAGGAGATCACATGGATCGTCGAGCGTTTGCAAGAAGGCTTTCCTCCATTGCCCGTCGGCTCGTCTTCGCACTGAGTGCCGGCGTCGCGGGACTGTCTGGGGCGCAGGAGCGCGGTACGGGCGATCTGGGAGTGGTGATCGAGCGGGCGAGCGGCAGCGTGCTGATCGTGGCGCACACGAAGCCCGAGGTGCTCGCCCGCGTCGAAGGGCTGGGGGATCTGTCGCATGCCTCAGTGGTTTTCTCGCGCGACCAGCGCTTCGCCTACGTCTTCGGGCGCGATGGGGCGATCACCAAG
>JAQUGB010000064.1 GCA_028684345.1 Tepidiphilus sp.
TGGGAAACCAAACTCGCAGCCCGCATCCACGACCCCGCCGAAAAGGCGCTCGTGCTGCTGCGCGACCCGGCCGGACACGAGAATGGCACTTCGCTGGCGCTTGCCCGCCTCACGGGGCTCGCCCCCTCGCCGCAAGATCTGGAAGACGCCGCCCTGGCGCGCACGGTCCTGCGCCGTGCGCTCGAGCCTTCCACCTACGAGATGATCCGCCGGGCCGACTGGTGGGCCGCGGCCGCCGACCGGCCGCAGTGGCCCCTCGACGAAATCGAAGTACCGACGAAAGACGGAAAACGCAAAACCTTGGCCGTGGCTTCCTGGGCGCAGGTCCATTGGACCAAAAAACCCATCCTGATCCACCCCTTGAGCGGCTCACCCCTCGACTTGGGCAGTCTCGTGACGACCGAGATCGAGGCGTTCAAGCAACGTGCCTTCGAGCACTTCTCGAGCCTGCTCGTCACGCTCGGCGCCAAGGAAGCAGACACTCCCGATTGGAAGAAAATCCTGCTCGCTTTCTGGCGTTTCGGCCCGGAGCTCGACGTCACGAATTCGGATGCGGAGGACAATCACCGGCTGGGACCATTGTGGGGCATGCTGCCGGCCGACACGCGCATACCCGATCACACCATCTGGGATCATCTCGATCTCACCAGCGCCTTTGCCGGCGCTTTTGCCAGCGACCCCGAGGGAACGCCGGCGCTACTCTCCTTTTCCCTGGGACCGGTGCAGGAGTTCATTGCCGCCGCGCGCAAGATGGACGACCTGTGGGCCGGTTCGCACCTGCTCTCGCGCTTGTCCTGGGAAGCGATGCGTCCCCTCTGCGAGGCGCTCGGGCCCGATGCCATCCTCTTTCCCCGCTTGCGTGGCATCGCGCTGGTCGATCGCTGGCTGATCCAGAACGAAGAGCTGCCCGCTTCGCTCTTCGAGCATTGCGAATGGCGGCGAGGCACTACCGACGCCAATCCTCTCTTCGCCGCGGCGCTGCCCAACCGATTCGTCGCCCTGGTGCCGGCTTCCAAGGCCCGGGAACTGGCTGAACGTTGCCGCGATGCGGCGCGCGCCTGGCTGCTCGAACAAGGCTTGGCGAGCGTGGATCGGCTGCTCGAAGCCATCGGTGAGAAAACGCCCGACGCCGTCCGCCAGGAATCCCAAGCCCACGCCTACGCCCAGGTTCGCGATCAGCTCAAAGGCTTTCCCGAGGTGCACTGGTCGGCGATCCCCTTTTCGCTCGTGCACTGCCGCGACCCCGAGCGTCAACGCGACCTCGACACCCGCGAGTTGCAGGAGGCCATGGCGCCTTTCTACGGTACGACGCCCGAAGAACCCGCCGGCTTTCTCGCTTCCGACGCCTGGCGGCTTTTGTCCGGCGGCATCGAGCTCACTACCCCCCAAGGACGAAAACTCACGTTCTTCGCGCCCAATCCCGGCGCGCTCTACCCCGCTTTCTATGAACTCGGCGAGCGGGCGTTGGCCGCGACCAAATCCCTGCGCGTATTCGATCAGCTGGAACAAAAGGGCTGGCGCGATTCGCTCACGGGCGAGTCCGAACCGCTGGCACTGCGCAAGGAAGAGCTATCCGAGCGGCAAAACGACACTTCCCTGTGGGCACGGGTTGCACACCGCAAACTCTCCTGGGCCAAAAGGAACGAACGGCTCGGAGCACTCGGCACCATCAAGCGTCTGTGGCCGACCCGCTTTGCCGAGGAAGTCAAGGACGTGCTGCATCAGGTGCCGGCGCGCTTCGTCGTCACCACCCACACCATGGCGCTCGCGCATCAGCTCGAGCGCTGGCTTGAAGCCGGAGGCAAAATCGATCCAGCCCTGCGCACCGACATCGAACGGCGTCGCAATCTCGAATCCGTTGCCTTGCCGCGCCGGCTCGCCCGTCGCTACGGCAAAAATGAAGAAGCATTTCCTTTGGCCGGGCTGCTGCCCGCCCTTCTCGAAGAGCTCGAGGACGAGGCAAACGACGAGGCCGCGGCCAAGGAAGCGGCCGAGCGCGAGCGCCTACTGCGGCGGGCGCTGGCTGGAGACGGGAACGAGGCGCCGCTCGAAACCTACTACGCCCTCCTGCTGATGGACGGGGATCGCATGGGCGCCATTCTCTCCGGCGAGGACGAAGCCGGCACCGCCATCCCCTTTCGCGAGAGTTTCCATCCCCAAGTACGGCAAGCTTTCGACGCACGCGCAAGCCAGCATCCCACGCTCGAGCGCTACGGCAAGCAACGGCGGCCCGTCTCACCCGGCCGGCACCTCGCCATTTCCGCCGCGCTCGGTGATTTCGCCCAGACGGTGGCGCGCCACGTCGTCGAGGAAGAACACCTGGGCCGCATTCTTTATGCCGGCGGCGACGACGTGCTCGCCATGCTGCCAGTGGCCGACGTGCTTTCCTGCGCCCAGCGTTTGCGCCATGCCTATAGCGGCACTCTGCCGGAAGACGCCGACATGGACTGGGGCGAACTCGCCAAAGACCCGGCCGGATTACACTGCAAGAACGGTTTCGCCTGGTTGCGCGGTCGCCTCATGCGCATGATGGGCGAGCGCGCCACGGCTTCCTGTGGGGTGGTCATCGCCCATCACCAGGCCCCCCTGTCGGCGGTGCTGCGCGAGCTGAGGTCGGCCGAGCGGCGCGCCAAGAGCGAGGGCGGCCGCAACGCGTTTTCTCTCTCCATTCTCAAGCGCTCGGGCGGCGCGCTGCGCTTCACCGCCCCTTGGGGCGAGCCCCTCGCCCTGCTCGTCGCCCTGCGCGATTTTCTCGCCCACGAAGACGTCTCACGGCGGGCGGTCTATCACACACTCACCTGGCTCGCCGACCTCCCCGACCCGCGTGCTGAAAAAGAAATGTTCCGCGCCCTGCTCGCCTACCAGTTCGTCCGTCAGTCCGGTCCGGCCTGGCGCGCCCGAGCAGACAAGCTGGCTGAGGGGATCACCCACCTCGCCACGACCTGCCCAGGCGAGGCACGCGACTGGCTCGCCAACTACCTCGCAGTGGCCGAATTCCTCGCCCGTCAAGTACGGGCACGAACGCCCGCGGGCACTCCGATCCACGCCCATTCGCCTCAGGAGGTCGTATGAGCGCTTTTTTCCTTCGGGCCCTCGATGTCCTGCACTTTCGTGGCAACCAGAGTTTCGGCGACCCCGGCAGCTACGGCCAGACCCAACGTCTTCCCTGGCCCTCGGTGGCATCCGGGGCGCTGCGCTCGGCCCTGCTCGTGCGCAAGGATTTGAAGCCGACGCCGCGCGACGGGTGGACGGAACCCGACCCGGAACTCGGCACGCCCGATCGCCCCGGCCGATTTACCCTACGCGGCTGGACCCCTGCCTGGCGCAAAGGAACGCACCTCGAACGACTCCTGCCCCTGCCCGCCGATCTCGTGGTGCAGCGCCACGGTCAGGAACTCCTCGTACGCAAGCTTCGCCCCGTGAGCCTGCACCCCAAGCTTGCCGCCAGCACTCCCCTGCCGCACGTGGCGGTACTGGCGGAGGCCCGGCGCATCAAGCCCGAGGGCGGCTACTGGCTCGATGAAACCGGCTGGGCTGCCTACGTACGCGGTGAGCCGATCCCGCCGCAGCATCTGGTCTCCGACCAGGCGCTGTGGCGCCTGGACGAGCGTGTCGGTATCGGCCTCGACGAACGGCGCCGCGCCGCAGCCGATGGCAAGCTCTTCTCGCTGCAAGCGCTCGCTCCGCGCCACGACGGCCGCGAAGTCGGTTACCTCGCCGAGACCGAAGGAGCGGCATTCCCCGAGCGCCTGTCGCTGCGTCTGGGCGGAGATGGCCGCGCCGCCATTGCCGAAGCGGTTTCCGTCGATCCGCTGCCGCAGCCCGATCCTCACCAGATGCAGCAAGCACGGCGCTGCCGTCTGGTGCTCACCACCCCCGGGCTCTTTCCCCACGGCTGGCTTCCCACCGGGGCCGATCCTGCCGAACGCCGTAACGACGGTGCCGTGCGTTTTGCCCTGCATGGTCTGCAGGGCTGGATCGTCGCCGCGGCGCTGCCTCGCGGACAGGTCGTCTCCGGATGGGATCTTGCCCGCTGGCGTCCCAAGACCGCCTTGCGCAGCGTCCCCATGGGCAGCGTCTGGTGGCTCGAGCTCGACGAAGGCATCCCCCCTGAATCCTACGCCAAGCTTGTCGCGCAAGGACTATGGGATGAGACGCAGTACGATGGAGATCCCCGTCGCGCCGAAGGTTACAACCGCATCGCCTTTGCCCTGTGGAATGATTGACCCGACCAAGGACCGCACCATGTTCGAACGCCATGCCGCCCTCTTCCTCTACGCCGTCAGCCCCGTCCATATGGGCGCCGGGCAAGCCGTCGGCGTCATCGACAACCCCATCCAGCGCGAACGCCACACCAACCACCCCTGCGTTGCCGGTTCCGGCCTCAAAGGGGCGGTACGCCATGCTTGGAAAGCGCTCGCCGCCGAGACCTCGGCGATCGAGGCGCACCTCACCGCCCTTTTTGGCCCCGAGGCTGGCAGCAATGCGCTGCACGCCGGCGCGGTGAGCTTCGGCGATGCCCAACTGGTGGTCTTCCCCGTGCGCTCGCACAAAGGCGGTTACGTCTATGCCACCTGTCCCACCGCCCTCGCCCGAGCCCGCCGTCTGCTGAGCCTGCTCGGTCTCACCCCCAGCTGGCCCGAGCTGCCGGATCTCGCAGAAGGTCAATGCCTGCTCGCCGACCCGGCGCTGCTCTCCGGCGACAAACTACACCTCGAAGCCTTCGAGTACGACGCCCGGATCAATGAGAAACTCGCCGAACTGGGCAAGGCGCTCGCGACCGATGCCCTGCCACCAGCCGGCGACTCCCCGGATCCATACACCTTTTTCCGCGAAAAACTGGCCCGTCATCTTGTGGTCCTCGAAGACGGTGATTTCGCCTACTTCGCCGAGAATGCCACCCTGGTGGAGACCCACGTGCGCATCGACGATGACACCGGCACCGCGGCCGACGGCGGACTCTTCTACACCGAAAACCTCCCCCCCGAGAGCCTGCTGCTCGCGCCGGTGCTCGCGAGCGGCACCCGCACCGGCGGCGAAGAGCTCGGAGCCGACGACGTGATGGAACAACTGCGCACCGCGCTCGATGGCCGTCTGCTGCAAATCGGCGGAGATGCCACCACCGGCCGCGGCCTGGTGCTCGCCCGCGTGCTCGACCAACGGCAGGAGGGATCACGATGAAAGAGACGCTCGAACAACGGCGCGCGCGCCATGCCTGGCAAAAGGCCCAGGAAGGGATCCAGCGACATGGCAAGGATTACGTCAACGTCGCCAAGGGTCTGCCCGCCCTCATCATGAATTCCGGGCTGATGCAGACGCTCGCCTTCCTTCACCAGAAAGGAGGCGCGCACGAGCAACTGGCTGGGCATTTGCGCGACTGGCTCCATGACCATCTCCGTACCCCCCGCGATTTCGAAAACTGCATGCAGGCGCTCTTCGTCGCGCAAGCCCGCGACTTCCAACGAATCACCACCGAGTCCTTGGCCTGGCTGAAGTGGCTGCGCCAGATGGCAAGCGCCCTGCAAGGAGACTGATCATGCCTCTTGCCGCCGTACCCCGTTATCTGGGGCAAGATTTCAATCAGGCTTCTTCCGGCCTGCGCTTCGGCCTCTATCTCCCGATCTGGACCGACCGTTGGAACAAGGACGATGCCGCTGCGCGCGATGCCTGGCGGCAAGTCACGCGACTAGACAAAGACGGGCGTGAAGCGATGAAAGCCATCAACCTGCGATTCGATGCGCTAGCCTCCACCCTGCCCGAATCGTCCCGTCTGCGGCTCGAAGCCGTGGCCACCGCCCCCTTCACCACGGGGCTGGGCAACGAGCATCCGCTGGAGAACGGGTTCGCCTTCCTCTTCCCCTACGGCATTCCCTACCTGGCTGGCAGTGGCGTCAAAGGCGTGTTGCGCCGGGCGGCACAAGAGCTCGCCCGCGGCGACTGGGGCGAGGACACCCCCTGGTTCGGACTGGATCAGCCTTCCTTCACGCTGAAATCACGAAACCTCTCCCTGTCCGTGATCGACGTGCTCTTCGGCCGCGAACCCGCCGCAGGGGACGGTGAACACGTTCGCGGAGCGATCGACGTCTGGGACGTGGTTCCGTGCATCGAAGGAGATTCCCTCCTCGTCGAGATCATGACGCCGCACCAATCCCATTACTACCAAGACGGCGAACCCCCGCACGAATGCGCCGACCCCATCCCCATCCCCTTTCTCACGCTCGCTCCGGGCGCACGTTTCGTCTTTCGCCTACGCTGCCACACCGAACATCTCACTCGGCTCACCCGCGAGCCCCGTCCTGACGCCTCCTCGCTGCTCGCCGTCGATGGCGAAGGCAAGGCGCGGTGGCAGGAACTCCTGGAAGTCGCCTTCGCGCACGCCTTCGACTGGCTCGGTTTCGGCGCCAAAACTTCCGTGGGCTACGGCGCGATGCAGCGGGACCCTGCCGCCGAAGCCAAACACTACGCCCAAGAGCAAGCCGCCAGAGAAGCGGCGCGCAAGCAAGCCGAAATAGAATCCTTGTCACCCCAGCGCCGCCGCATCCAAGCCTTCATCGACTACGCCGAAAAGGAACTGGAACGCCCCCATCGCCCCAAGAGCAAGATCGGGCAGAGAGACTATCAGGAAGCCCAGAAACTGGCCAAGGATGCTCAAGCCGCCGATTGGAGCGCGGAAGATCGCGCCGCTGCCCGGCAAGCAATCGAAACCTACTTGCCCCGCCTTGCGGATATCTCTCTCAAGGACATCCGCAAGAAGCTCGAACTCGACAAACTCTCTCCACAAACCCCATGAGCCCGATGCTCCAGCTGCGCGTGCCCGTGCGGCTCGTCCAGCCCCCCCGCGGCCGATTTCTCGGCAACGAGCTGCGCGGTGCTTTTGGCCAAGCCTTGCGGCGGCTCTCCTGCCTCACGGCAGCGCCTTCCTGTAAAGGCTGCCCGGTGCGCCGACGCTGTGCCTACGGCGTGGTCTTCGATCCCGAAGCTCCCCCCGACCCGCTACACCCCTCCCTGCGCGACGGCATTCCGACCTACGTGGTCGAGCCGCCCCCCTATACACCCCAGCCGGTGCAAGAGCCGGTCGTCTTCGCCCTCACCCTGCTGCCACCAGCGGTTCGCCACGCCGACATCATCGAGCGGGCGCTGCGCCGGGCCTGGGGTAACCACCCCCGCCTGTGCGGCGGCTGCCAGGCGAACGGGCCGATCGAGCGAACACTCTTGCCACCGGTAAGGGAACTGCCGGAAGAAACGATCGGCGAGCGCCTCGTACTCGAATTCGACACCCCCCTGCGTGTCGAGCAGCATGGCTCGGTGGTTGCCGACGCCAAACGGCTACGTCCGGCCGACCTCGCCCGCCTGCTCGTGCGCCGGCTGCAGCAATGGGATCAACTCAGCGGCGAGCGCCTATCCACCCTCGCCGCCGACCCCACCCTTTGGCAGGCGATCACGATCGACGCACGCGACCTCTTCCCTGTCGACCTGCACCGCTACAGTTGCAGCCAAGGGCGCAGTCATCCGCTCGGCGGACTGCTCGGCCCCCTCGAAGTGCATGGCCCCCGCAACAGCCTGCGCGCCCTGCTGCCCCTGCTCAGGCACGCCGAACACCTGCACCTGGGCAAGCGCACTGCGTTCGGGCTGGGGCGGTTCCGCCTGCGCGGCTCTGGCTGAGCGCTTTTTGGTGTGCATGCTCCATTTTCCGCGTGATGATCGAATGATCTTTCCCGCCTCATCGCGTCGAATCGGGCGAACAACGACGCCAAGGCGCGACACGGACGAGCAAGAGCATCCCCGGCACGGCCAGTGCCACGCAGCAGAAAAAGAAATTCACCCAGCCCAGGTGCTCGGCGAGCACGCCGGCAAAGGCATTGACCACGGTGCGCGGCACGGCGGCAAGGCTCGTGAAGAGCGCGAACTGCGTGGCGGTATAAGCCGGATGGGTGGTACGCGCGATGAAGGCGGTAAAGGCCGCCGTTCCCAGTCCGACGCCCAGGTATTCGGCGGAGATCACGCCGGCGAGCGCGGCGCGCTCGAAGGTGCCGATGTGCTCAAAAGGGCCGAGCCAGGCGAGCCAGGCAAAACCGAGGATGGTGAGCATCTGCACCAGGCCGAAGAGCCACAGGGCGCGATCGATACCGATGCGTACCATCCACAGCCCGCCCGCCATGCCGCCGATGATGGCCGGCCACAGGCCGGCATGTTTGGCGATCAGGCCGATGTCAGTTTTGCTGTAACCCATGTCCAGGTAAAACGGCGTCGACAAGGCGGTGGCAAGCGAGTCGCCCAACTTGTAGAGAAACGGGAAAGCCAGAATCCAGAAAGCATCGCGCCAGCCGCGTCGGCCAATGAATTCCTGCCAGGGTTCGATGCAGGCTGCCCGCAGGGTGCGCGGCCGGCTGACGACGACCGGTTCGCGAATGAAGAGCGCCATCGCCATGCCCGGCAGGACGAATAGCGCCGTGATCCAGAAGACCACGTTCCACGGCAGGCGGTCGGCGAGGATCAGCGACAGCGAGCCGGGAACGAGGCCGGCGAGCCGGTAGGCATTGACATGCACGGCATTGCCCAGGCCCAGTTCCCTCTCGGCGAGCAGTTCGCGGCGAAAGGCGTCGAGCGCCACGTCCTGAGTGGCGGAACAGAGCGCCACCAGCGCGGCGAGGCAGGAAATGGCGAACATGTGCGTCCGCGGATCGAAACCGCCCAGGCCGCCGATGCAAAACAAGAGGCCGATCTGGGTGATCAGCATCCAGCCGCGCCGCCGGCCGAGCGGTGGTGCAAACCGGTCGAGCAGGGGCGACCAGAGGAATTTCCAGGTATAGGGAAACTGGATCAGGGCGAAAAAGCCGATGGTCGTGAGATCGACGCCTTCGCTGCGCAGCCAAGCGGGCAGCAGGTTGACGAGCAGATAGAGCGGCAACCCCGAGGCAAAGCCGGTGAAGACGCAGACCAGCATCTTGCGGGTGAGGAGCGGGGCAAGCCAGGCGGGCGCGGTCATGGGGTAGTCAATCGAAAGGAACGCTCATTATGCCGCTGCAAAAGCGGTATTGCTCAAACACAATTACTTGCAAAAAATC
>JAQUGB010000065.1 GCA_028684345.1 Tepidiphilus sp.
CATCTTCGATAGCGATACGGGCGAGCCCGTCGCCGTGCTGGAAGCCGATACGCTGGGGATGATGCGTACCGGTGCCGCCGGCGGCGTAGCGGCGAAGTACCTCGCTCGGCCCGACTCGAAGGTCGCCGCCATCGTCGGCGCCGGCTGGCAGGCCCAGGGACAGGCCCTGGCGCTCGCCGAAACGCTGCCGATCGAAACCTTTCGCGTCGCCGCGCGCACCCCCGAGCACGTGCGTGCCTTCTGCGAGACCATGGCTCGACGCACGGGGCGGCAGTTCGTACCGGCCGAGTCGGTCGAGGCGGCGGTGCGCGGCGCCGACGTCGTCGTCACCGTCACCACCTCGCCCAAGCCGGTGCTCGAGGCCGAGTGGCTCGAAGAGGGGGTTCATGTCACCGCCGCCGGTTCGAACAGCCTCGCGCGCCAAGAGCTGCCGGAAAAGGCCGTATTGCGCGCCGACCTCATCTGCGTCGATAGCCGCGAGGTGGCCTTGCGCGAAGCGGGGGATCTCTTACCGGCGCTGGAAAAAGGGCGCACCCGCTCGGGCCTGTGGGCGGAACTGGGTGAGGTGATCGCCGGCATGCGCCCCGGGCGCACGCACGAGCGTCAAATCACGCTCTTCGAATCGCAGGGCATGGCGGTGCAGGATTTGGCCGTGGCCGCGCTCGTGCTCGAGCGCGCGCGTGAGCGCGGGCTCGGTCACCCTCTTCCGTACTGAGGCGGCACACCATGAAGGGGGTTGCTACCAGCCGGGACGTGCTCTCCGGCATGGGTCATCTACGGGTGATCCATCACGGCAGCGAACTCGTGCGCGTCGATCTTCCCGACCGGGAGTTCTTCATTGGCCGTAAAGCCGACAACGATATCCGCATAGATAGCCTGGCGGTGAGCGGACGGCATGCTCGCATACGACCTCTGGGAGATGCGATTCTCGTCGAAGACCTCGGAAGTCGCAATGGCACCTGGGTCGACGGCCAAAGGATCCAGCAATACCGCCTCAAACCGGGCGAGGTTTTCCGTATTGCCCATTACCGCTTCCTCTACGGGGCTTCGCCGCTCGAACGAACCCTGCCTTGGCCGTTCGTGCCCCAGAGTGCGCCCTTGCGTCGGGGGCTCGTTCCTCAGCTCCGCCTAGAGTCGAGCGAAGGGCAGAACAACCGAACGCTCCCCTTGGTTCGGGAAATCACTCGTCTAGGGAAACCCGGCCATACCGTGATCGCGCTCATCGATCAAGGCTGGCGGGTACTCCTACGCCATGAGAGCGGTCAGCCCCCCAGGGTCAACGGCAGCATTCCTACGACCTCCCTCGTGCCTTTGCGCGATCGGGATCGGGTCATCATCGATTCTCTCGAATTCGTTTTTCTCTACGGACCTCCTCCTGCTCGATGAAGCCGTCTTCCCCTTTCCTGATTGCTCCCAGTCTCTTGTCGGCCGATTTTGCTCGTCTGGGCGAGGAGGTGCGCGACGTGATCGCCGCCGGGGCCGATTGGATCCACTTCGACGTGATGGACAACCATTACGTCCCCAATCTCACGATGGGGCCGATGGTGTGCCGCGCGATCAAACCCTACGCCTCGGTGCCGATCGACGTCCACCTCATGGTGAAACCGGTCGACGCGCTCGTGCCGCAGTTCGCCGAAGCCGGGGCGGATCTCATCTCCTTCCATCCCGAGGCATCCGAGCACGTCGATCGCACGCTCGAGCTCATTCGCTCCTGTGGGTGCCGCGCGGGGCTCGTGTTCAATCCGGCCACCCCCCTCGTCTGGCTCGAACACGTGCTCGATCGGCTCGATTTCGTCCTTCTCATGAGCGTCAACCCCGGTTTCGGCGGGCAGCGTTTCATTGTGCATACCTTGAAAAAAATCGCCGCTGCGCGTAAGATGCTAGATCGTTATGCCGAGGAGAGCGGTCGCCGTCTGCTCTTGGAAGTCGACGGCGGGGTGAATCTCGACAACATCGCCGAAGTGGCAGCGGCGGGAGCGGACGTCTTCGTCGCCGGTTCGGCGGTGTTCGGTGCCGCTCGGACCGACGACCCCCATCGTTACGATTCCATCATCGCGGGGATGAAGACTCGGTTGCAGACCGTGGAAAGGAAAAAAGGATGAGTGCCAAGCCGATCTCGGCGGAAGCCTTGCTGTTCGATCTGGACGGAACGCTGGTCGATACCTTGCCCGACCTCGCAGAGGCCGCGGCCCGCACCTCGAGCGACCTCGGTTTGCCGGTTTCCTCTGTGCAGGAGATCCGTCGCTGGGTGGGCGATGGCATCGCCGAACTCGTGCGCCGCTTCATGGCCGCCCACGGCCGCACCGATCCGGCGGAGGTGGCCGAAGCCACGAGCCGCTTCAAAGAACACTATGCCGTGGTCAATGGGATGGCGAGCCGTCCTTATGAAGGCGTGGCGGAGACGCTCGCCGAAATTTCCTGCCGCGGCCTGGTGATGGGCTGCGTCACCAACAAAGCTTGGGAATTCACGCTGCCGCTTCTCGAAGCGCTCGATCTCGCTCCGTTTTTCGACGTCGTCGTCGCCGGCGACACCCTGCCGGTGAAGAAACCCGACCCGGCCATGGTGCTGCACGCCTGCGAACACCTCAACCGTCCGAGCGGGCGGGCTCTGCTCGTCGGCGATTCGGCCATCGATGCCCAGGCAGGGCAGGGGGCGGGGGTGGCGGTGGCGCTCGTCACCTATGGCTATGGCGACCCGGAATCTTTACGTCGTCTGCCAGCCGCCGTCTTTCTCGATCGCTTCCCCGAGCTGCTAAACTACTTGGCTTGAGTCCTTCCAGGGCGAAGCCATGCAGGAATCCGAATTCGACGCCCTCGCGGCGCAGGGCTACAACCGCATCCCGGTCACGCTCACCACTTTTTGCGACCTCGACACGCCGCTCTCCCTGTATCTCAAGCTCGCCGACGGGCCGTGGAGCTACCTGCTCGAATCGGTGCAGGGCGGCGAGCGTTTCGGGCGCTACTCCATGATCGGGCTCTCCAGCCCCGTGCGCCTCGAAGTCTATGGCCGCAGCGCCTTGCTGCTGCACGGCAACCGGCTCGTGGAGCGGCGCGATTACGGCGATCCGCTCACTTTCATCGGCGAATACCTCGACCGGATCAAGGTGCCGCCGCGCGCCGGTCTGCCGCGTTTCCTCGGCGGGCTCGTGGGTTACTTCGGCTACGACACGGTGCGCTACATCGAACCGCGGCTCGCCGGCATCGAGAAGCCCGACCCGATCGGTACGCCCGACATCCTGCTGCTCGTCTCCGAAGAGCTCGCCATCGTCGACAACCTCACCGGCAAGCTCACGCTGGTGGTCTATGCCGAGCCCGAGGTGCCGGGCGCCTATCGCCGCGCCAAGAAACGTCTGCAGGAATTGCTTGAGCGGCTGCGCACGCCGGTGCGTATCCCCGTTTCGCGTCCGTTCCCACCCGGCGAGCCGGTATCGGCTTTCGGCGAGGAAGCCTTCAAGGCCGCCGTGGAGCGCGTCAAGCGCTACATCGTCGACGGCGACGTCATGCAGGTGGTGTTGTCGCAGCGCATGAGCAAGCCGTTCCATGCCGATCCGCTCACGCTCTACCGCGCCATCCGCTCGCTCAACCCCTCGCCCTATCTCTTCTATTTCGATTTCGAGGAGTTCCACGTCGTGGGGGCTTCGCCCGAGATCCTCGTGCGGCTCGAAGACGAGGGAACGGCGCGCAAAGTGATCGTGCGACCCATCGCCGGGACGCGCCCGCGCGGCGCTACCTCTGCCGAAGATCAGGCGCTCGAGCGCGAGCTCCTCGCCGATGAGAAAGAGTGCGCCGAACACGTGCAATTGCTCGATCTGGGACGCAACGACGTGGGGCGCGTGGCGAGAATCGGTTCGGTGAAAGTGACCGAGTCGTTCGCCATCGAGCGCTACTCGCATGTGATGCACATCGTCTCGCAGGTCGAGGGGGAACTCGGAGAGCAGGAGACGCCCTTGTCGGTGCTGCGCGCCACCTTTCCCGCCGGGACGGTGAGCGGCGCACCCAAGGTGCGGGCCATGGAGATCATCGACGAGCTCGAGCCGGTGAAGCGTGGCATCTATGCCGGAGCGGTGGGCTATATCGGGTTTCACGGCGAGATGGATCTGGCGATCGCCATTCGTACCGCAGTCATCAAGGATGAGACCATCCACGTGCAGGCGGGCGCGGGCATCGTCGCCGATTCCAATCCCGAGGCCGAATGGCAGGAGACGCGCAACAAGGCGCGCGCGATGCTCAAGGCCGCCGAGATGGCCGAGGCCGGCCTCGACGAACCACTGGCGTAATGAAAAAAAAACGGCCCCGTGGGGCCGTTCTGTTCTGCCGCAAATCCGATTCGACTCAAAGCTTGATGCTCGCCATGTATTGGTCGTAGCTCATCTCCGAGAGGCGGAACCAGGAATATTGGTCGCGCAGGAATTTCTCATAGTGCGCGTAAATGTTCTTCCAATCGGGGTTGGTGTCGTTGAGCTCGGCGAAGAGTTCGTTGCGAGCCTTGAAGGAAGCATCCATCATGTCCTTGGGGAAGCGGTTGATCTTCGCCCCTTCGGCCACGAGCTTGCGGATCGTGTCCGGGTTGCGCGCGTCGTACTTGGCAAGCATCCGGGTGTGCGCATCGCTCGCGGCGATGCGGATCAGTTCCTGATAGCGTTTGGGTAGGCCGTCGTAGGCTTTCTTGTTGACGTAGAGCGACAGCTGGGCGCCGCCTTCCCACCAGGCGGGGTAATACCCGTAGGGTGCCACCTTGTGGAAACCAAGTTTGTAGTCGTCATAAACGGTGGTCCACTCCACCGCGTCGATCGTGCCTTTTTCCAGCGCCTGGTAGAGCTCGCCGCCGGGGATCGCCTGCGGCACGGCACCGAGCTTCGTGAGCACTCGGCCGGCAAGGTTGCTGATGCGAATCTTCAGCCCTTTGAGGTCGTCGACCGACTTGATCTCCTTACGGTACCATCCACCCCACTGCGCGCCGGTGTTGCCCAGAGGGAAGTTGACGATGTCGTAGCGGGCGAAGAGCTCGCGCATCAGCTGCAGGCCGCCAGCGTCGTACATCCAGGCGTTGATCATGCGGGCGTTGAGGCCGAAGGGGACGGCGCAGTCGAAGGCGAGCGCTTCGTTCTTCCCGACGAAGTAGTACGAGGCGGAGTGCGCCATCTCGACCGTGCCTTGTTGGACCGCGTCGAACACACCGAAAGGCGGCACCAGCTCACCGCCGGAGAAGACGTCGATCTGGAACTTTCCTTCGGAGAGCTCGTTGATGGACTTGCTCAGCTCTTCGGCCGCACCGAAAATGGTATCGAGCGACTTGGGAAAGCTCGAGGCCAGGCGCCAGCGGATGTTCTGTTGCGCCATCACGATGGCCGGAGCGGTGCCGCTGGCGAGGATACCCGCGATTCCCGCGCCCTGGAGGAATTTGCGTCGTTGCATGGTTGGTCTCCCTTTCTGTCGAACAAGCGGCACACCGAGATGGCGGCCTTCCATGGTCAATTGAAACACCTCGAAAACCCGTCGAGGGGAATGACGGTGACGGACGCTCGAGAGCGGGCGCAAGACTCATTTGCCGTGTAGTCTGGCAAGCCCGCGAGACGACGAATGGGACGAGCGTCCGTGCGCGTGTTTTCGCAGCGTTTCATGGGTACCTCGAACAACCATCCCGAACGGTTGCAGGGCAAGGCCTCCAGAGCCCAGGATGCGAGACTGAGACTCATCACCTGGGTAGGCGAGCATCCGGGCACAGGAGAAGACCGTCATACAGCCGTGCAGTCGGTTCATCAAGGTACTCTATAGTAGCGCAAAGCCGCCGAACTCCATCATTCCCCGGCCACTTGCATCGCTTCGACCAGGGTGGAACCGATCCGGTAGCGGTGGCAAGGGCGGGCGTCGTTGGCTACGCCACGGATGGCGCCGAACATCTCGAGCAGGTTGCCGGCGATCGTGATTTCACTCACCGGGTGGGTAATCTCGCCGTTTTCCACCCAGAAACCGGCCGCTCCGCGGGAATAATCGCCGGTGACGGGATTGACGCCGTGCCCCATGAGTTCGGTGACGAGCAGACCCCTGCCCATCTCGCGCAGTAGCGCCTCTCGGCTGTCGTGCGTGGGCGGCACGAGCAGGTTGTGCGCACCGCCGGCGTTGCCGGTGCTCGGCAGTCCCAGTTTGCGCCCGGAGTAGGTGGAGAGGAACCACCCCTGTAGGACGCCTTCGGCTACCACCGTGCGCCGCGCCGTGGCTACGCCCTCGTCGTCGAAAGGGGCCGAGCCTGGAGCCTTGAGGATGAAGGGGTCCTCGAGGATGGTGACGTGTGGCGAGAAAATCCGCTCACCGAGTTTGTCGAGCAGAAAGGAGGCCTTGCGGTAGAGGGCGCCGCCGCTCGCGGCCTGGACGAAGTGGGACAGCAGGCTGCCCGAGACGGTGTGGTCCAATACGACGGGGTAAGTCCCGGTGGGGATGCGTCGCGCACCGAGGCGAGCGATCGCGCGCCGTCCGGCGCTGCGCCCGATCAGCTCGGCCGGTTCCAGATCGAGCGGGTCTCGCCGCCAGTCCCACCAGTAGTCGCGCTCCATTCCTGCTTCGTCCTGTGCGATGACGCTGCACGAGAGGGAATGGGCAGTGGTCGGGTAACCCGCGAGGAAACCGAGAGAATTGGCGAGTACGAATTGGTGGGCTTGGGTCGAGACCGTCGCCCCTTCGGAATTGGTGATGCGCTCGTCCACGGCAAGCGCGGAGGACTCGCAGGCGCGGGCGAGCTCGATCGCCGACTCGGCCTCCAGCGCCCAGGGATGGAAGAGCGATAGATCGGGAAGGGTGTGCGGGTCGGCCAGGCGATTCTCGTCGGGCAAGCCCGCCGCTTCGTCCTCGGCGGTGAGCCGGGCGATGGCCACGGCGGCGGCGACGGTGCGATCGATCGCCTCCCGGTTCATGTCGCTGGAATTCGCGTGCCCCCGGCGTCGGCCGACGTAGACCGTGACGCTCAAACCTTTGTCGCGATGGTATTCGAGCGTCTCGAGCGCGCCGCGGCGCACCGTGACCGACAGACCTCGACCTTCGGAGAGGCTGACTTCGGCCGCATCGGCGCCGAGCGTGCGTGCCTGGGCGAGCGCCGCCTCGGCGATACGCGACAGTTCATCGCGACTATGGGTAAATTCTACCGCTGGCATTCCGGGCTCTCCTGAAGGACTGGCTTATAATTCTATCCTCCCCGACCACGATCCAGAGTGCTTGCTTCCGATGCCGCTTCCTCCACCCAAAGATCGCCCCGAGGCCCCGCCGTCGAAGACGCGACGCAAGAAAGCGATGATCGCCTTGCAGGATCTGGGCGAGCGGCTCACGGCCCTGTCGCGCGAGCGTCTGGCGCGGCTCGATCTGCCCGAATCCCTGCTCGCGGCCATTCTGGAAGCCAAGCGGCTGGAAGGCAAGCACGAGGCGCGGCGGCGGCAGATGCAGTACGTCGGCCGCCTCATGCGCGACGTCGATGCGGCGGCGATCGCTGCTCGTCTGGCGGTGCTCGAAGGCGATTCGCCGCAGGCCAAAGCGCGTCGGGCGCAGCTGGAGCGGCTGCGCGAGCGTTTCCTCGAAGACGAACGCGTGCTGGGCGAGATCCTCTCCTGGGCGCCGCAAGCCGACGTGCAGCACCTGCGTGCTCTGCGACGCAAGGCGCTGGAATCGCGGGATAAAGGGGAGCCTCCGGGTGAGGCCTATCGGGCGCTCTATCGCGAGTTGAAGGCATTGCTCGAAGCCCATGAGGAAGATTCGCCCGGGAGTTCGGTCGAAGAAGAAGGAGGAGGAGAGGAATGAAGGCGGAGGCGGTGATCGGACTCGTGTCGGTGAGCGATCGGGCAAGTCAGGGAATCTACCAGGATCGTGGTCTGCCGGCGCTGGAGACGTGGCTTTCCCGGGCGCTCGTCTCGCCCTGGCGGGCGGAAAAGCGCTTGATTCCCGACGAGCGGGCCGTGATCGAGCGCACCTTGATCGAGCTCGCCGACGAGATCGGCTGCTGCCTCGTCTTCACCACCGGCGGGACGGGGCCGGCCCCGCGCGACGTCACGCCCGAGGCCACGCTCGCCGTCGGTGAGAAGGAACTCCCCGGCTTCGGAGAAGAGATGCGGCGCATCGGCCTGTGCTTCGTCCCCACGGCCATCCTGTCGCGTCAGGTGGCGGTGATCCGTGGCCGCACCCTGATCGTGAACCTTCCGGGGCAGCCGAAGTCCATTCAGGAAACCCTGGAGGGGTTGCGCGATGCCGAAGGCAAGGTGCTCCATGCCGGCATCTTCGCGGCGATTCCCTACGCGATCGATCTCATCGGCGGGCCCTATCTGGAAACGGATCCCGAGATCGTCGCGGCGTTTCGCCCCAAGAGCGCCGTCAAACCCACCCAGGGATGAGCCAACGAGGAAAGCATATGAATACCGTCAAAGCCCATACCCGTTTGCACGTCGACGACGTGCGCATCAAGGAGATCAAGGAGCTCGTGCCGCCGGCGCACGTGCTGCGCGAATTCCCCGCCACGCCTGCCTCGGCCGAGACCACTTTCCTTGCGCGCCAGGCGATCCATCGCATCCTCTACGGCGCCGATGATCGCTTGCTCGTCATCGTCGGGCCTTGCTCGATCCACGATCCGGAGGCGGCGCTGGAATACGCCCGTCGACTCAAGGAACAGGCGGACCGCTTGCGCGGCGATCTGTTGGTAGTGATGCGCGTCTACTTCGAGAAGCCGCGCACGACGGTCGGCTGGAAAGGGCTCATCAACGATCCTTACCTCGATGATTCTTTCCGCATCAACGACGGCATTCGCCTGGCTCGTCGGTTGTTGTGGGAGATCACCGAGATGGGACTTCCGGCCGGTACCGAGTTCCTCGACATGATCACGCCGCAGTACATCGCCGACCTCATCGCCTGGGGCGCGATCGGGGCGCGTACCACCGAGAGCCAGGTGCACCGCGAGCTCGCCTCGGGGCTCTCCTGCCCGGGAGGCTTCAAGAACGGCACCGACGGCAACGTGCGCATCGCCA
>JAQUGB010000066.1:0-3021 GCA_028684345.1 Tepidiphilus sp.
GAAGTGATGGGGCACCTCGCTGGCATCGCCAACGGCGACAATGGCAAGAAGCTCACTTTCCAGCGATTCGTGCTTGCGGCACTGCTCGACGACGTGCTGCGTCAAGCCTCCCTGCGCTTGCGCACCATGAGCCGTGGCCGCTACAGCCTGCAGCGGCGCGAGGACGTGGCCGATGCGCGCAGGGCTTCCGGCCTCGATCTCGAAGTCTTCGACGAATACACCGGTCGATCTCGGCCGGCCAGCACGCTCTCGGGCGGCGAGAGTTTCATGGCCGCCCTCTCGCTCGCGCTGGGGCTGTCGGACGTGGTGCAAGCCTACGCGGGCGGCATCCAGCTCGACACTCTCTTCATCGACGAAGGCTTCGGCAGTCTCGACCCCGAGTCGCTCGACATGGCCATGAAAGCCTTGGGCGAGCTGCGGCAGAAGGGACGAATGATCGGCATCATCTCCCACGTCGACGAGCTCAAACGCCAGATCGACGTCGGCATCGAGGTGATCCGGGGGAGAAGCGGCAGCCATGTCCAGGTCGGAGCGGTGGGGTGATCGCGGCAGGACTCGGTCCTAACGATTTGCGAAAAGGCTCGCCTGACCGCGGAAGAGATTGACGGCTCGATGGCTAGCGAGCGAGATTGCTTACCGTACCCGAAGACGAAGGGATCGGGCAGGAAAAGATTTGCGCAGTAATTGCTTGATTTCATTGGTAGTTTGGTGGAATCCTGCAACAAATCTATGTAACTCAAATTCTTAGAACATCTGCGAACTCCTACGTGTCAGAGTCCAGTCCTATCTGCCCACAATCCTACCCGTTGAGTCTGGTCGAGGTCATCATTCAGGCACATCGGGCAGGTCGCCAGTTCGATTTCCATTTTCGTGATCCCCTGCGAAATCACGGAACTGAGCATCGAAGAATCCCTGGCGGTCTGATCAATCACATGAAACAGGTTCCATTTTGGTCCATCATGGGCTAGAATAGCGCATTAGTCGGAGGTTCGCTATGGCCGTCAACGTCAAACTGTCCGAAAGCTTGGTCGAAAGTGCCAAGCGCTACGGCACCATCGAGCACCGCTCGGTCCCCAAACAAATCGAATACTGGTCACAGATCGGCAAGATCGCCGCTGAAAACCCCGATCTGCCCTTCAGCGTCATCCGTGACATCCTGATCGCGGACCAGGAAGAGCCGGTGGGTGAGTATCGATTCGGCTGATGCGTATCCTTGTCACCCCGACCTTCGAGCGCACCGTCAAAAGACTGCACAAGCAGCAGAAAGCCGCGCTCGACGAGGCGGTACGTACCATTGCCCGGCAACCCGAAGCGGGTGAAGCCAAAGTCGGCGACCTTGCAGGCGTGAGGGTCTACAAGTTCCGCATGGGCGGCTTGCTCTGCCTCCTGGCCTACCGGGTCCTCGACGAAAATACGCTCAAGCTGCTGATGGTGGGGCCGCACGAAAACTTCTATCGCGACCTCAAGCGGCTGGACGGATGACAGACAATTGGCTAGCGCCTTCTATCTGCGCAGATCTGCTCCAGGCAAGCGTTTTCACCGTGCCTCCCTTCGGTTCAGTCCGATTCCGCTTGGTATGGCACGATCGGCAAACTGTGATGTACACCGCATTGCTCGCAATCTCGCCAAGATGCAAATCCTACAGCGCATCGCTGAGGAAGAAGAAGCCGAACAGCCCGGCAAGCCGTTCAAGTGGCGCACATCTCATGGTCTGCTATCTCGCGGAGAGCCTGTTTGCAGAGAGACGATTGGGCGGAGCTTCGCCGCGCCGTGCTCGCCGATCCTGCTCTTGGAGAGAAAGTCGATCGCGTCTGCCGTGCGTATATTTCCGATCCCTACTCGCAGCGCCATCGTTTCTGGATGAACTATGTCCGAGCGCACCGCGCGTCCTGAACGGGAGCAGGGCTGCCCCGACGGAATCGAGACCTGCGTGGTGCACCGTCTCGTCCGCCAGGGGACGCCCGAGCCGAGCGAAGAAGAATCGCTTCGTCTCGTCGCCGTGCGTATCCTCGAACGCAACGCCCTGCGCGACTACTTCGACTTTGCCACGCTTGCCGTGCGCGCGCTGCAGCCGTTCGATCGGCTCTATCCGCTGAAGAACGGCGAGTCCGCACTCCAGCAATTGCTCGTCCAACTCGCCCACGCTATACCCTACGATGCGCCGGAAAACGATGCGTACTGGCAGAACGTCAAGGCCGCCTGCGCACACGCATGGCAGTCGTGCTCTTTGACCGGGTATGCGACACCTACTCAGCGTTCCGCGCGTGTTCGCGGGGTCTGGGGGAAGCGGATAAGAAAAAACCCCAACCGAGCGTAGTTGGGGTTTGAAGATTGGTGGTGCAGACGCGACCGGAATCCAACCCACTCTCTCAACGATTGAGCAATCCCGGGCAATCCTGCGGGTTGTTGTGGACGCAATGGCCTCGGCAATGAACGCCGGTCAGTCAGTGCAGGGCGGACTCTCACCTTGTGCGGCGCCGATTGACCGGTAGCGTCGCAGCCTACCATCGAGTGGTTAGCCCCAGCTATGACCGATGGCCCGCCAGCGCGTGTTGGTCAACGAGTTGGCCCGACATCCGCTGGCGTGCAGTTCACGAATTGAATCGAGTAGTCAACCGCCGGAATGACCCTGACGGAGAAGACCATCGAGTCGAGCGACCTCGTTGCCGTTGGCTGTAATCTTCTGGCCATCGACCGTTTCGAGCGATTGCCCCTCTTTCAGGTTGATAGCCCGTCCGAACTTGTCTTCCAGCGCCGTCTTGCCGTCCTCGAATACATACAGGGTTCCACCGTCCTTGAGGAGGAACATTTTCTTGGCGCTGGCCGCTGCCGCGTCACCAGCGAACGATGGGGTTACGATGGCGCTCAGCACGGTGGCGGCGACAACAGCGGTAATCCTGGCTTTCATCTCTACACTCCTTTCAATCAAACGTGAAGGCATTTCTGTCAATGCCTTGTGCGACTGCACAGTATGTATTCTGCGAAGCCACCGCTGACGGGAAGATGAGACGGCCGTTACGT
>JAQUGB010000066.1:3121-8974 GCA_028684345.1 Tepidiphilus sp.
ACGCCGCGCAAACGCAGCGCATTGCCGATCACCGATGCGGAGCTGAGACTCATCGCCAGGGCGGCGATCAACGGTGAAAGCAGCCAACCGGTGAGCGGATACAGCACGCCGGCCGCAATGGGAATGCCCAGTGCGTTGTAGAGAAAGGCGAACATCAGGTTCTGCTTCATGTTGCGGACCGTGGCCACTGACAAGGCGCGCGCCACCGCAATACCGCGCAGGTCACCCTTGACGAGCGTGATCTGTGCGCTATTCATCGCCACGTCGGTGCCGGTGCCCATGGCGATACCGACGTCGGCCTTTGCCAAGGCCGGGGCATCATTGATGCCGTCACCAGCCATCGCAACGATACGCCCCTCGCGCTGCAGCCGCTCCACCAGTTGCAGTTTGTCGGCGGGCTTGAGCTCGCCATACACCTCATCGATGCCCAAGCGCGCCGCCACGGCCTTGGCCGTGGTCAGACCGTCGCCCGTGGCCATGACGACGCGCAAGCCCTCCGCGCGCAACGACGCCAGCGCTTGCGGTGTGGTCTTCTTCACCGGGTCGGCGACGGCCAGGACTGCGGCGAGCACGCCATCGACGGCCAGATACATCACGCTGGCACCCTCACGGCGCAGCGCCTCCGCCCGCTCGGCCAATGGCCGCACGTCCACACCGAGCTGTTCCATCAGCGCGGTGTTGCCCAGTGCCACGGCATGTCCATCGACGCGCCCGCGCACGCCGATGCCTGAGTGCGAGTCGAACTCCTCGGCGCGTGAGAGCACCAGGCCCTGCTCGCGCGCGGCCGTGACGATGGCTTCCGCCAGCGGGTGCTCGCTGCCCTGGTCGAGGCTGGCAGCCAGTCGCAAGGCTTCGCCGGCGGTGAAGCCTTCGGCTGCGATCGTCGTCTGATAGCGCGGCCGGCCCTCGGTCAATGTGCCGGTCTTGTCGACGATCAGGGTATCGACCTGGCTCATTTTCTCGATCGCGGCGGCATCGCGAAACAGCACCCCCTGCGTAGCCCCTCGCCCGGTCGCCACCATGATCGACATGGGCGTGGCCAAGCCCAGCGCGCAGGGGCAGGCGATGATCAGCACAGACACGGCGTTGATGAGGCCAAAAACCCAACGCGGTTCCGGCCCGAACAGGCCCCAGGCAAAAAAGGTCAGCACGGCGATGGACACCACCGCGACCACGAAATAGCCCGCCACGACATCGGCCATGCGCTGCATCGGCGCCTTGGACCGCTGCGCCTGCGCCACCATCTGCACAATCTGGGACAGCATGGTCGCCGAGCCGACACGTTCGGCGACCATGACGAGCGCGCCACTGGTATTGAGCGTCCCACCGATGACCTTGTCGCCCACCCGCTTGGTCACGGGCAGGGACTCCCCCGTCAGCATCGATTCGTCCACAGCGCTGCTGCCCTCGATTACCGTACCATCTACCGGAACCTTTTCGCCGGGTCGAATGCGCAGCCGATCGCCGACATGGATGTGCGTCAGGGGCACGTCCTCTTCCGTGCCATCGTCGCGAAGGCGCCGGGCGGTCTTGGGGGCCAGTCCGAGCAAGGACTTGATGGCGGCCGAGGTCTGCGAACGCGCCTTGAGTTCCAGTACCTGCCCCAGCAGGGTCAGGGAAATGATCACCGCCGCCGCCTCGAAGTACACCGCGACCCGTCCCATGGACACGAACGAGTCCGGGAACAGTTGTGGGGCCACGGTCGCCGCCACGCTGTAGACGAACGCCGCCCCGGTGCCCAGCGCGATCAGGGTCCACATGTTCGGGCTGCGATGGACCACGGACTGCCAGCCGCGCACGAAGAACGGCCGACCCGCCCACAGGACGATGGGCAGGGACAGAACGAGTTCGATCCAGGTCTGTGTGCGCGCCTCGAACCAATGCAACTGGTGGCCGAACATGGCAAGCACAGTGACCATGACGGTCAGCGGCAGGGTGCACCAGAAGCGGCGCTGGAAATCGCGCAGCTCGGGACTCTCTTCTCCTTCGAGATCCGGCAGCACCGGCTCCAGCGCCATGCCGCACTTCGGACAATAGCCGGGGTGATCCTGCCGGATCTCGGGGTGCATGGGGCAGGTGTAGATCGTGCCTGCCGCCAGGGCCGGCGCTTCGACAGACGAAGGCTCATGGCCGCTGTAGGCATAGCGCGCCGGCTCGGCGACGAACTTCGCCCGGCACTTGGCGCTGCAGAAGTAAAAGAGTCGGCCTGCGTGCTCGACGTGGTGCTCGGACTGCGCGGTCACGTCCATGCCGCAGACAGGGTCCTTCAGACCTTCGGCCCACTGCAGTGCGCTCGGGTGGTCGTGGGCGTGTTGGCGGTGTTCGTGGTCTGATCGCAGGTCCATGACTTCACGCCTCCCTGTTGGCGGGTTTGTCGGGCGGCGCACCATGCCCGCCATCGCCACCGTGGCCATGCAGCAGGTGCATCAGCGGGCACGCCAGCAGCAACAGGTACACCCAATTGCCTGCGACATGGATCCAGTGCTCGCGCAGCAGATAGAAGCCGCCGATGAGGGCAACCATCAGCAACGCGGTCCTCATGCGCCGATTCAGGCTGGACTGGCCGCGCGTGTCGTGGAGGTGTTCTTGGCCAGTCGCGTTCATCGCGGTGTTCCCTTCATCGAGGATCGGCGCGGTCGGCGCCGGCCTCCTGTTCCAGGTTGCAAGACCGCTGCTGCGCCTCATGGATCCAATCGGCACACGGTCAGTGCATGGTTTCTTCACGGATAAGAACCGAAAACTTGCGCTGCTCCGTCTTTCCCAACCAGCAAGACTTTGTAGGCATCACGGCGTCCTCCGTAGGCGACACCATCCATGCCGGGTGAACCAATGGGCATGCCCGGCACCGCCAAGCCCAGAGCTTGGGGCTTTTCCTTGAGCAGCCGCTGGATGTCCGTTGCGGGTACGTGGCCTTCGATCACATAGCCCTGGATCAGGGCCGTATGGCAGGAACCGAATTTCTGCGGCATCCCGAGGCGAGCGCGGGCTGCGCTGTTGCCCTGGTCGACGGCACTCACGCGGAATCCGCTTTTCTCCAGGTGGGCAATCCAGTCCTTGCAACACCCACAGTTCGGGTCCTTCCACACCTGCACGGCAAGCGTCTGCGGTGCGGCGGCTGGTGCCAGGGAGGGAAGACTCAGCGCAAGCACCGCCAGCAGCAGCCTGCGCCGCTGGGGGAACGGTTGATCAACGGTTTGGTGCATGACAAGGACTCCCGGTGACGCTGCTTATTCGACGACGATCTTGCCCACCATGCCCGCTTCCATATGGCCGGGGATGAGGCAGGCGAAGTCCACCGTACCGGGCTGATCGAACTGCCAAACCAGCCCGCCGCGCTGGCCAGGCTGGAGCGTCACCATGTTCGGCTCGGCATGCTGCATCTGGGGCATCTTGCGCATCATCTCGGCGTGCGCCTTGAGTTCCTTCATTGAGCCGATCACCATTTCGTGCGGCACCTTGCCCGTGTTCTTGACGAAAAAGCGGATGGTCTCGCCCTTCTTGACCGCGATGTTCGCCGGCGTGAACCGCATCGAGTCGTCCATGACCACCTCGATGGTGCGGTCGACCTTGGCGGGATCGCCTGGTTTGCCGACTTCGGAGGGTGATGTGTCCCCGTGCATCGAACCGTGCATGCCCTGCATGTCATGCCCGGCCATGTCATGGCCGCCCTGATGGCCCCCACCGGCCAGCGCCAACACAGGCAAGGCGGTCAGCATCAAAACGCTCAGGGTTTTCTTCATCATCGGTTTCTCCTTAGGGTTGGTGAATAAGATCGGAGTTGCGCGTGGCGGCTTCTAGAACCACAGCCGCACACCCGCCACATAACGCGTTTCCCGGGTACGCTGTCCTTCGGCGCGCGCAAAATCGGCGGTCTGTCCGAACTTGCCAGCCCATTCGACGCCGACGTAGGGCGCGAACTGGCGCGAGAACTCGTAACGCAGGCGCAGGCCTGCCGCCGCATCGGCCAGCCCACTTCCCAGGCCACGCGCTTCATCGCGCTGGCCATACAGATTGACTTCCATGCGGGGCTGCAGAATCAGGCGCTGGGTGAGCAGGAGTTCGTACTCGCCCGACAGGCGCAGTGCCGCGCGTCCCGAGCTGCCGACGTAGGCGGTGGCATCGACATTTAACCAGTACGGCGCGAGTCCCTGGATGCCGAAAGCGAGCCAGGTCCGGTCAGGCCCCGTGCCGCTGTCCTGCCGCACCCCGAGTTGGGTGTCCCAGTACGAGGCGATCGCATGGCCCCACAGGACCTCCGTGCGTGCCTCCTCCAGTTTGCCTTTGGCGACGTCACCCTCGGCCTTGAGGACCAGGCGGTCGTAGGTGCCGCCGAACCAGGCTTGCGCGTCATAGGCGGTCGCGTTCCCCTCCTTCGTGTAAACGCGCTCCAGGCGATCGAGGAGCACGCTGCCGAACGCATGTTCATCGGACAGCCGAAGTTGCCGTGGCCCGGGGAGTGCGTAAGGGCCCGACTCCAAAGTCAAGCCATTGGAATACGCGTGCGGATCACGGGCATCGGCGGGGGCGGGGCCGCCCTGCATGTTCATGCTGCCGTGGTCCATGGTGGCGCTCGCGGGCGATTCGGCTCGCGTTGGGGCTGGAGCCGTGCCCGGGTGCCCGGCATGGCCGCCGCCTTCCATCGTTGTTTGCGCCCAGACGGGTGCCGCACCGAGCAACACCAGCGCCGCAGTGAAGAGAGAACAGGGTTTCATGGCGAATCTTCTTTTGATCAGTTTCATGACACGACCACCACGCGAAACATGCCCATGTCCATGTGCAACATCAAGTGGCAGTGCCAAGCCCAGCGCCCCAAGGCGTCGGCAGTCACAAGGAAGCTGACGCGCTGCGCGGGCTGCACCGGGATGGTGTGACGACGCACCAGGAACTGCCCGTCGGGCGTTTCCACCTCGCTCCACATCCCGTGCAAATGCATCGGGTGCGTCATCATCGTGTCGTTGTGCAGGATGACGCGCACCCGCTCGCCGTACTTCAGGTGCACCGGCGTGCTCTTGCCGAACTCGAGGCCGTCGAGCGACCAGGTATAGCGCTCCATGTTGCCGGTGAGGTGCAGCTCGATCTCGCGCTCGGCCCCGCGTGGGTCGAGAGGACCACCGATCGTCCTGAGATCCGCCAGCGTCAGCACGCGCCGGCCGTTGTTGCGCAGGCCAATGCCCGGATCGTCAAGATTGGTGCGCGGCATGTCCACCCGCATATCCGTGCTTGGGCCGTATTCCGTGCGTGCGTGACGGACCGTGGCGCTGGGCTTGGCCATCGCGCCGCCGGTCATGCCATGCATCGCGTGCTGGCCGTGATCCATGGCCATCGCGCCATGGTTCATGCCGGACATGTCGTGCTTCATGCCCGGCATGTCGTGGCCCATCGCCGCGTGGTCCATCGCGCCCATCATGTCGGCCATGGTGAGCCATTCGACGGGATCGAGCGCAGGCACGGCGGCGCTCAAGCCCTCGCGCACCGCGAGCGTGCCGCGGGCGAAGCCGGTTCGATCCATCGATTGCGCGAAGATCGTGTAGGCGTCCTCCTGGGGCGTGACGATCACGTCGTAGGTCTCGCCCGGCCCGAAGCGGAACTCATCGACGGTGACGGGCTCGACGTTCTGCCCGTCGCTTTGCACCACCGTCATCTTGAGCCCCGGGATGCGCACGTCGTAGAAGGTGTTGGCCGCGCCGTTGATGAACCGCAGACGCACCCGCTCACCCGGCCGAAACAGGCCGGTCCAATTGCCGGCAGGGGTGACGCCGTTCATCAGGTAGGTCAAGGTCGCCGCCGAGAGATCGGCCAGATCGGTCGGGTTCATCCGCATCTGGTTCCACATCGCGCGCTTGTCGAGTGCGC